>JBDKJZ010000259.1:0-7808 GCA_039796375.1 Pseudomonadota bacterium | reverse complement strand
CGCACCATCACGGGCCGTATGACTCCGGCTTGAAGCTGACAAAACCATCGCTTCGGTCACCTTTTTGAGCTTAGACCAGTAACGTTATGCTGACTGACGCACCCTACCGATGAACCACCACGCACTCGAGGCCAAGCTGGTCGAACTGGTGAGCGCGACTGGCTGGCTCATGGATGCGCTGCGTGCGGTGAACGCGTGTATCGAGTCCCCTTGGTGTATCGGTGCAGGAACCGTTCGCGGACTGGTTTGGGACCACGTGTACGGCTACGCAGCTGCGTTGCCTGCAGACGTCGATGTGGCCTTCTTCGAGGCGAAAGCAAGTGCTTCGGTTGATCGAGAGCTTGCTGAGCGGCTGGCGCAACTGCAGCCACGGCTTCGGTGGGACGTGGTCAATCAGGCCAATGCTCATCTGTTTTCTGATAGGCCGGACGCCGCCCCGTTCTTCTCGCTGGAGGACGCTATAGGCGCGTGGCCCGAAACGGCTACAGCGGTGGGCGTTTGGTGGGAGCCAGACACGGGAGTTCGGGTGCTGGCGCCGCTGGGCTTGGCGGACCTGTTCGATGGGATATTGCGGGCCAGCCCAAACTTGCGCGACCCGGGTGTGTTCCTTGACCGGTGCACAGCAAAGCGCTGGATCGAGCGGTATCCGAAGGTACGATTGGTGCAACCGTGACGAGCTTGCGCCGGCGGTGGTTGCTTTCTCCGCTGACCTTGGCGAAGCCGCTCCGCTGCGGCGCAGTTGCCATGCACTACCGGCGCGCGCTGACTCGGAGATGGGTTATGTTGCCCAACAACGGGCTGCATTCGGACGGACCTCGTGTTGCTCGGCCCGCCGGTGATCGCCGGGTCGTTGTCCTGAAAAAAAACAATCTGCGGTTACCCAGGGGGAAGTAGCGAAGATGCATCCAATTCGATGCAAGTGCGGCACAGTCCGTGGCCAACTAGACGGCAAAGGAGTTCACAATCGACTCATCTGTTACTGTACAGACTGCCGGGCGTTCGCGAATTTTCTTGGCAGAACTGCTGAAGTGCTGGACAAGCAGGGCGGAACCGAGATTGTCCAAGTTGCACAACCGCGCCTCCGCTTCTTGCAAGGAGAAGAGCGACTTTCGGCGGTGCGCCTCAGCGAGAAAGGCATGGTGCGTTGGTATGCGTCATGCTGCAACACTCCCATCGGCAACACGCTGGCCGACCCCAAAGTTTCATTCATTGGATTGATTCATGTGTCCCTAGACCATGCCCAGATGAATAGCGACTTCGGAACGAAAATCGCCATTTTGAATACGCACACCGCCCTGGGTCAGACGAAACCAACGCAGCGCGGCTTGGTAGTAGTCATCGCTCGCTTTATCTGGATTGTTGTCACAATGCGCGTGACTGGGAGGTACAAGCACTCCCAGTTGTTCAATACATCAGGTTCGCCACGGGTAGTCCCAACGATAATTGCGCCTCAAGAGTTGGCGCGGTTTAAGGGTGCCCCATGACAAGTAGCTCAAGCACGAAACGAGTCGCCTTGCGGACCTCGGGCAGGCAAGTCGATCACTCTCGCATCTACATCCTCCAAGACGATGGCGGCTTCCGGGTGAGCGGCGGGCAATGCCCCAGGCCCCGCAGGGCAGCGTCGGAGCGCCGCGGTGGTCTTCTTGAGACGATAAGCCCCTCCCTCAAGCGGAGCGCCAACGGCGGGCCACGCAATCGCAAGCGCCATGATTGAGTCGGTCTTCTTCGAACCTCTCGCGCTGTCGCATACGGATGAGCTGGCCTTGCTGTTTCTGAACGAACCTGTTTACAGGTACATCGGCGGTCAACCACCAAGCAGGGAGCAGTTCAGTCAAGGAATGTGCCGCGCCATGGCTGGCCCACCGCCCTCTCGCGCTGCCGATGAATGGGTCAACTACGCGGTGCGAAGAGTCAGCGACAACGTCTTACTGGGCCGCCTCGAAGCAACGGTGCACGATGGCATTGCAGAAGTAGCTTTCCTATTTGGCCAACACTACTGGGGAATGGGCTATGCTACCGAGGGCCTGCTGTGGTTGCACCGGCAACTTCATGCGCGACCCTCCCCGCCCGCTCTATGGGCGACAACCGTTCCCGAGAATCACCGGTGCCAAGCCCTACTACGACGTTGTGGCTACAGCGTTGCAACGGATCAGCGACCCTCTCGCTTAGTTACATACGATGATGGTGATCTGGTGTTCCGCGGTCCCAGTGCGGTCTAACACCTCGTTCACGCTGAGGCGCAACGGCAAGTCACCAGTCCAGTCTGAGTCTGGCGCTCATAGAACAAAGCGTTGCAGCTGACGAGCTTGCCGGTTACTCTCTGCGCTCACTCCGGCGCTCGAAGCTGAATGCCAGGGTCCCTGGGTAGACGACGGCCTTCCGAAGTTCGAACGTGTCACCACTCCTGAGGAGATCATGATGGACGGAAACAAGTCCAAGCTGACAACGGAAATCGAACTGCAGGCGTATACCATTGGAGAGCTCAAGCCACTGACCACTCCAATTCTCTTGAGCGACTACAGTCCCGATTGGCCAGTCTTGTACGAACGAGAAGCGGCGCGAGTTCGACGCCTCCTCGGGAGCCGGGTGAAGCTCCTCCTACACGTGGGCTCAACGTCCGTCGTCGCTCTTCCGGTGAAGCCGATCATCGACATGGTGCTCGCCGTGCCCGATTCGTCAGACGAGGCGACCTATGTGCGCGACATGGAACTCGGAGGATACGTCCTTCGCATTCGCGAGCCCCATTGGTTTGAGCATCGCGTCTTCAACGCGCTGGACACGAAGGTGAACTTGCACGTGTTTACTGTCGGGTGCTCCGAGATTGCTCAAATGCGGTTCGTCCAGCACTACGCCGACGCCAAGACCGAAATTGTGCACGAGATACTGGCCAGAGCCGGGGCCTCGACCGAGGAACCGGGTTAAGGTGTTTGGCGGTGACTCAGACGATCGCTTGTTGTGGTCAACCAAGAACTCCCACGAGATGCTCACGAAGGTTTCGATGTCCGTGGGCGCGCCAGCTAACTCAATGTTGAACCTGGCAAAAACCTCGCTGCGCCCGGCTCTTGCAGGTTGGCATTCGTACGTTTAGGCTTGGCGTACTACTCAGGCTGCGCGCCCCCAATCAACACAGGACTCCCAATGCTTGAACTCCGACCAACCTGTGAAAATTGCAACAAGTCCCTGCCACCGGAATCTCTGGATGCTCGTATCTGCTCCCATGAGTGCACGTTCTGCGCGGCTTGTGTCGACGGAATTCTGCGCAACGTGTGCCCGAATTGTGGTGGCGGTTTCGCCAGTAGGCCCGTTCGTCCGGTGATAAATTGGCGCGGAAATAATCACCTCGACAAGAACCCAGCGAGCTCAACCGTCAGACACCGACCAGTGGACCCTGCTGCCCACGCAGAATTTTGCTCAAACATTGCGCCTATCCTGCCGCATCTAAGGTGAGTCCGCGTGACCTCAAACGCGTCAGCTTGTTACTGCTTTCCGATTTGCGCTTCGGCTGATTGAGCCTGAAGCGGAAATTAGATCTTCGGTCGTCGGAACGGCGCCTGAAGATGGTGTGTCTTGGGTTCGAGCGGACTGGGCTTGGGCGAGCCATCCTCGATGCCGCGGAGAGGTGGGCTGCGGGCTCCGGTCTCAGAATTTTGCGCCTGCAAAGCTCCGCAACGGCGCGCGCATTCTATGAGCGGCTAGGATATGTGTCCGCGGGCAGCCCGACCCAGGGGTTTGGGAGCACCTGGGGTTATCCGTACACGAAGAGCATCGGTCTGATTGGACATGAGTCGTACCAGGCCTGACTACGCTTCTTGTCGGTGACGACCCCGCGAGTGGTGGCTACGTTCGCAAGAAGCCTGCGCAGGTGTTGGCCCAGCATCAGAACGCCGCTACGTTAGACCGCACATGCGAGACGGAATAGCAATTCGACCGATGTGTCCAGCCGACACCAACTCTGTCGCCTCGCTGCTAGAAGCTTTGGCGCGCGAATACATCATTTGTGAATTCGCAGCTGACGCCCAGCAATTGTTTCTCTCTAAGAACAACGCCGAGAGCATTCGAGAATTTGTGAAGCGGGGCTTTCGCTACCATGTCGCCGAGTTGGATGGTCGAATCGTTGGTTTTGTCGGTGTGCGTGACAATACGCACCTCTATCATCTATTTGTTGCCAAAGAGATCCATCACCAAGGGTTAGCGCGGAAGCTGTGGCATGTCGCGCGTGCCGAGTGCATCGTAGCGGGAAACCCCGGTGCCTTCACGGTGAATTCCTCGAACAACGCGGTTGAGGTCTACGAGCGCCTGGGCTTCGTCCGAACGGCTCCCGTTCAGAATGCCGACGGTGTACTCTTCAATCCAATGCTCTTTCAGCCAGCAGCTGTCGACTTCGATGCCTGACCCTGCACTGGCCCATCGACAACAGCTGGGTAAACGGGCTACGCAAACCGTAGCTGTTGAAGGATGAGAGCATGAGCATTGTAAAAGTTTGGGACGATGTTTACTCGGCGGAGGAGTTGCAGGTTATTTGGGAGGTCATCGACGCCATACAAGCTCGAGGCGAGTGGGAGCCCGAACGTGCACTGGGCGTGGGCCTAATTGATGGCCAGCAAAGCAAGAAGAGGGGGCGAGGGTTGTGGTTGGGTTCAGCGGATAACCAAGTGTTGTCTGATGACCTCCACAAAATTAACGCTGTGCTGAGCAAGACGTTCCAAGGCTTCACGGCACAATACGGGCAAGGCGGCTTTTGGGAGCGGACGATCCTTCGAACGAACCGCCACTCTAACCTCTTGAACTACTATGAAGACGGCGATTACTACGGGCCTCACACTGACCACTGTCAGTTTTCAGCGATCACTTGGTTTATGAAGGACCCCAAGAGCTTCACGGGGGGCGACCTCTTCCTGCCGGAGCTCAAAAAGAGCGTGGAGGTCCAAAATAATAGGCTAATCATCTTCCCGGGGCACTTATTTCACCAGGTGAAGCTCGTGTCGATGAAGCCTGAAGATATGGGCAAAGGCTTGGGCAGGTACTCGATCACTCAGTTCCTAGTCGATGACGTCGAGAAATTCGCCCGCGTGAAGTTCGCGCACTAGAGAGCTGGGGCCTGCAGCGGGGCAACCCCGCAGCGGGGCAAACCTGCAGCGGGGCAAACCTGAAGCGGGGCAAACCTGAAGTCGAGCAGGGGCCCCCGCGTCTTAGTTTTGGGTGTGGGGTAGCTTTCGTAGACCGAGACCAGCCACCCCACCCGCGCCAGCAATCCTGCGGACCTCCCCAGTACGACGGCGTCGGACCCGCAATACCGAAGGCGAAACACGCGACAGAAGCTAAATTTTGCGGCGCGACTTGAGGTTGCCGATAGCAGGACGGGACGCTGCGCGATCCGCGACACGAAAAGTGAATCGGGGCGTTCTTGGGGGGCCACGTTGGGGAAAATTGGTTGCCACCTGAAACTTTGTCAGAAGTTGCTTCGCAGCGGAGCGCTCTGGGCGTCTCTTCCTGCATGCGGAATTCAGTGAACTCGCTGTTTAGACTCGGCCTTGGCTTCGCCCTGGTCGGCATAGCCGCGGCCTGCAGCGGTGAGCTGGGCCTAGGCGGAGCCGGGATCGACGGGACGGACAACTTGGCTACCGGGGATTCGACCACTAATCCGCTCGGCACAGGACCGGGGCCCGCCTCTACGGTTCCTCTTCCCCCTCTTCCTGCTCCCCCGGACGACTGCGCACCCACGGCGGGGCACTTCGTGGAACCCAGCCTGGTGCGACGTTTGACGAGTCGGCAGTACAACCGGGCGATCGAGGGCATCTTTGGTGATACCTCAGCACCCGCCGACAACTTTCCAGCGGTTTCGCTGGAGGGCGGTTTCGACAATCAGAGCAACGCCCAGCTAGTGGGTCAGGACACGTCCGAGCGCTGGGAGATCGCCGCGCGCTCGATTGCGGCCAAGGCCGTGCTGGCGCCCAGCACCAGCCTGGGCTGCGGCGCTGCTGCCCTGGACGAATGCGCCAAGACCCAACTCCCCGTCATAGGCAGGCGCCTTTTCAGGAGGCCACTGAGCGAGCAGGAAAACGCCGCCTATCAGGGTTTTTACGCGCGGCATCGAGCCACAGACACCGCCGAGGTGGCTCTGGAGCTCACCCTCACCGCGATGCTCATGTCGCCCAAATTTCTGTTCTTGCTCGAGCGCGGCGTGCCGCAGGGCAACGGGCTCTATGCGCTCTCGGGCCATGAGGTCGCGTCGCGTCTCGCACTCTTCCTCTGGAATGAGGTCCCGGACGAGGAGTTGCTGGCAGCTGCCGAGGCAGGTGAGCTGAATACGCCGGAGGGCGTCGCCGCCCGCGCGACGGCCATGCTTCAGGACGAGCGAGCCGCGGCCACCATCCAGGATTTCCACAGCCAATGGTTTGGCCTGCGAAACGCTGGGACCTTGGTGGTTCCCGACGGTGCGCCCGACACACTCAAGGATGCTGCTAAAGCCGAAGTCGAGCACTTCATCCAGGACTGGTATTCAACACAAGGCGGCCGCATCCAAGACCTATTCACCTCAACCAAGGCGTGGGTCGATGCAGATTTAGCCAAGGCCTATGGGGTCAGCATGACCGGCGGCCCTCAGCTAGTGGATCTCCCTCCGGGGGAGCGGTCAGGGCTCCTGACGCGGCTGATGTTCCTAGGCACTCATAGTAACCCTGCGGCGCGCGGCGAGTTCGTACTGAGGCAGGCGCTCTGCATACTGCTGCCGCCACCGCCGGCACTGACCGCCAATGACATGGTACCCCGCCTAGAGACGGAGACCACGCGGCAACACTTTGAGCGGCACGCGACGAACCCCTGCGCGTCTGGGTGCCACGCCAACTTGGACCCCGTTGGTTTCTTGTTCGAAAACTACGACAAGGCTGGGAGCTGGCGCAGCGATGAAAGTGGGCAACCTATCAATGCCGCGACCAGCGTCGCTATCGCCGATCCCGGTGTTGACGGTCCGATCAACGGAGCGATCGAGTTTTCAAAGCGTATCGCGACGAGTCGAACGGTCAGTGACTGCCTTGCGACCCACTGGTTTCAGTACGCCAACGGGCGAAACGCGGGCAGCCACGACAAGTGTTCGGTTCTCAGTGCGCAGGAGAGGCTCGCCGCAAGTGGGGGCGACGTGAGGCAGCTCCTCGTCGGCCTAGCGCAGGTGGACTCATTTCGATTCGTAAGAAAGACAGGCCTATGAAGCAAACTCGCTCTCACGCGTTCAAGAATCTGAATCGTCGCTCACTCCTCAAAGGGGCGATGGGGGTCTCGCTAGGGCTCCCGATGTTGGATATCTTCCAGCAATCGGCGCTCGCGCAAGGCAACACTCCGAAGCGACTGGTCGTGTACATTCATTGCAACGGTGTCGCATGGGACCAGTGGTATCCCGACACCCCCGGGACCACCTTCGACCTCAAGTCCAGCCTCAAGCCGCTAGAGGCCTTCAAGAGTCGCATGATCCAGTTCGGAGGCGTCGACCTTACCAGCGCCATGCAGAACCGCGATTTTAGTGGGCACACCCGGGCCGGCGCGCACCTGCTGACCTGCTCAGGCATTATTGGCAAGCAGTTTGATGGTGGGGGTTACCCCGATCACATCAGCTTCGATCAGGAGGTCGCCAACCATATTGGTCAAACGTCGTCCTTAAAGTCGATGTACACCGGGGTTCAGTGTGCTCAGGCCGCGTCCGGCCACATGCCGCGGGCGCGCTTCGTCTACAGCGCGCCGAATACGCCGGTTGTTCCAGAGCACCGTCCTCAGCTCGTCTTCGACAAGTTGTCAGGCTTCGTGCAGGCTGGGGACGA
>JBDKJZ010000258.1:0-7841 GCA_039796375.1 Pseudomonadota bacterium | reverse complement strand
CAGTGGCGCGGGCGTCAACGCCTCCATGGCCTAAGGCGAACATGACGCTGACTCCTCAACCAGCCGCTATAGAGGACCCCGAAGAGACGCTCTTCGAAGGGCGTCCCGCCCTGATGCCGAGCGTGACCACCTTGCTACTAGTGGTCCTGACGTTGGGGGTCTTCCTGCTGTACCGCTATGTGTGCGTTCTCGGCCTTAGCTACAAGGTCACCAGTCGACGCGTTGTCGTGGAGACAGGGGTCCTCTCGAAGAAACTTGAACAGGTCGATCTCTATCGCGTTTCTGACTACTCGGTGGAGCGCCCGTTTCTTCAGCGCGTGATGGGTACCGGCAACCTAGTCCTCCAGACCCTAGAGCGAACACAGTCCACGCTGAGGCTAGACAATCTAAGGACGGATGTCGTCGCACTCTACGAGAAGGTGCGAGCGGCGACCGAGTCGGACAAGCGGCGCCGTGGAGTGCGCCTGATTGACCACGAGTGAGCCGGAACTTTCTGACGAGGCGAGTTGAGAAAATCGCCTGGTGAGTGTTCACGCGGTAGCGCGCCTATTTGTACTAAACAAGTTTCGGCCTCTGCGTGGATGGCTCATGGGAGTATTTCACTGAGAGTGGTGGGAATTGTTGTGGCTATGCCGGCAGGTGCTTGGTAGGCCAAGCCCTCGTAAAGGCGGACACAAATGAACTGGGAAGCTTGGGCGGCGGTAATCGGTGTGGCGTGCGGGTTCCTCGCGATGGCGAGTGGACGAGCGTCGGCTCAGGTGAGCTTTGGCGTCGTGCTTGGGACGCTGGTGCTCCTGGGCGTTATTCCGGCGAGTCAGGCGCTCGCTGGTTTTGCCAACGAACAAGTGCACACCGTCGCCTTGCTGTTCATCGTTGCTGCCGCTCTTCAAAAGTGTGGGACTCTGAAGCTGGCAACGTCACGGCTGTTCGTTTCCACTCAAAGTGTCAGCCTGGCGCTGGTGCGGCTGACATTTCCGGTGGCTGCGGTTAGCGCGTTTCTCAACAATACACCAATCGTCGCGATGCTGCTCCCCGAGGTCCGAGGTTGGGCCGCCAAGACGGGGATCTCGGCCTCACGGTTACTGATCCCCCTGAGCTATGCCGCGATTCTTGGCGGTCTGTTAACGATTATCGGGACGAGCACCAACCTCGTTGTGAATGGCTTGGTGGCGAGCGCCGGCAAACAGACCATTGGGTTCCTGGAGATCGGCAAGATCGGCCTACCAGTGGCGATCGCTGGTTTGTTGGTGCTCATCCCCATAGGGCGATGGGTGCTACCCGATCGGCCCGATCTGGAGAAGGCGTTTGCCGATACTAGGACCTTCGTGACCGAAGTGTTGATCTCGGCGGAGAGCCGATTTCTCGGGCGAAGGCTGGCCGACGTAAAGATCCCCGATGTGCCCAAGCTGCTGCCCCTGGAAATCATCCGTGGGGATCAAGTCATCCCGGCACCTCGCGCTGATCACGTGCTGCAGCTGGGTGACCGTTTGGCCTTCGCGGGCCCGGCGGCGTTGATGCTCGCGCTGAAGCGGCACCCAGACTTCCTCTTGGCTGAGACCACCCGCTTCGAGAGCACCATGGACAAGCGTGTGCTCGTTGAGTTGGTACTGGCGGCACGCTGTCCGCTGATTGGGGCCAACGTGGGGCAGGGGGGGTTCCGGCGTCGCTACAACGCCGCGATTGTTGCGGTGGCTCGGGAAGGGGGGCGCGTGACGTCTCAGCGACTTGAAGAATGGCAACTGCGAGTTGGCGATGTCGTGCTGGTTGAGTGCGGGAGCGACTTTCTTGAGGAGCACCAACACAGTCCCGACTTCTACCTGGTGACGCCGCGGGGTCCGAGTGCCGCCCCTTCGCCGAAACTCGCGTGGTTTGGATTGGGCGTCATGGTGCTCATGGTTGCCACCGCGGCTCTAGGCTGGCTGTCGATGCTCGAGGCCGTGCTCGTGGCTACGGCCGTGTTGGTCGTTGCCCGAGTGCTAGACAAGGAGGATGTTCAGGAATCCGTAGACTTCGGAGTGTTGCTCGCGATTGCCCTAGCGCTCGGCCTGGGCAAGGCGTTGGAACTGACAGGGGCAGCGGCCTACCTGGCTGGGAACGTGACGCGCCTAGGTGGTGAGAGTCCGTGGGTATCCTTAGCGATGGTCTACCTGGGGACCAATCTCTTGACCGAGTTCGTGACCAACAACGCCGCAGCGGCGATAGCGATACCGCTGGCGTTGGCGACGGCCGAGCGGCTCGGGGTCAGCCATTTTCCGTTCGCTGTCGCCGTGATGGTGGCCGCGTCCTCAAGCTTCGCGACTCCTCTCGGCTACCAAACGAATCTCATGGTTTATGGTCCGGGAAACTACCGCTTCGGGGACTTTGTTCGGGCCGGGCTGGTGATGAACGTCGTAGTGGCGAGCGTCGCCATTTCCTTGATCCCGAGGATTTGGCCCTTCTAGCCACGTCGTGGCGGTTCCACACCCGCCGTAGGCGGTGCGCGCCCGTTGACCTGTGGCCGTCAGGCACCCTAGGATTGCCTAACAGTCGGGTGGAGCCCTCCACAACTGTCGCGGGCGCGCAACCTCCTGCCTGGGCCGACGCAGTTAGGAGCCTATGACGATTCCGCTTGATCCCTTCCTCGAAGAACGCCTGCAACAGATTGAGATGAAGGTTGCCTACCAAGAGGTGGGCGGCACGGACGCAAGTCGCGCTCTCTACGAGCTAGAGCGACGTGTCAGCAAGGCAGAAACTCAACTGAAGGCTCTGAGCGCCCACCTCAAGGCTCTGGGGATTCACGGCGACGACAGCGCTGATCAGAAGCCACCCCACTACTGATTCCCTGGCTAGGCTACGACTTGCCGCCAGCCGAGAGCGCACCTCCAGCGGTACGGTCAGTTGTGCTTTCGGCGTCCCGAGCCCCCGCTGATGCGGCGTCGCTGTTAGGCGCGCCAAGGCGCTCGTCGTTCCTTGTCTCCGCAGAGCGGTCGTTTGGTTCGAATTCGGCCTGATCGTCGCCTTCTAGGGCGTCGTCGCCTTCTAGGGCGTCGTCGTCGCTTTCCTGAGCATTGTCGTTCACGGGGTGGTCACGCTCAAACTGAGGCTGCGGAACGACTTCGTCTGCCGGCTCGTGCGCGAGGTCTCGGGTAGCAGGAGGTGGCGCTGACGCCAGGGTGGCTTCGCCTTCGAGGTCACTTTCGTCTAGCAGAGACCCATCATCCACTTCGCCGGAGCTGGCTGAATCGAACGACGGAGCGGGCTGGACCAGCGCAGCGGGCTCATCACCAACCTCAAGCACACAAGCGCCAAAAGTGACGCCAAGCGGTCCGTCCTCAGACGCAGCCCTCACCTCCAGGAACTGAGAGCGGATGATGGTCTGCCCATGAACGATGCCCGATAGACTGACCTCATCGGCTTCGATCGTCCCTCCCAGTGCGCCATCGGATCGCAGTCTCACCGTTCGGATTTCGCCGATGACCTGCCCACTCTCGGAGATCGTCACCGCCGGCGCCGCGACGCTTCCGTTGACCAAGCCGTGAATAAGCACTGGGCAACTCGACTTCACCGCGCCTTGAAATTCGGTCTCTTCTTCGATCAGAGTCCCTTGTTTTCCTTTTCCGAGGCTCATTGCACCCCTCCCATCTGCCTGGTTGCACGCCTAGCGGTAGCTGAATCTTCGTCGGGGTTCTGGATCCGCAGTCGCAGGCGGCAACCGCGCTCGAAGCCTATTCGTGTGTGTCCCATGGGTTGTTCGATGGTCGTGTCCACCGCGCCGCTTTGGCTGACCAAGAGCTGCTTCGGAAACACCAAACCGCAGCGCTCGCGCTCTAAGAACAGGCCCTGTATCTCAATGAGACCCCCGACAATCTGGCACCCGATCAGCTGACCTGTTTCACCGATTCGCAGGTGAGCGTCTGAGGCCAGCCGGATGTGACAACCTTCCAGGTGGCCATCGATGGCTATGTCAGCGCCCGCTCCGAATTCCAGAACAGCGTTCTTCAAGACGTCACCCTTGCCCACATAGCGCATCCGAGTCTGCGTGCGGGGCGCGACCTCAACGGAAACCAACTGATTCGACTCGGCCCCCTGCACCCTTTCCTCGCCTAGCAACGACTCCATCCAGAGCCACAGCTCCTGTGGGTGGCTCGTTGTGTCTTCTCTCGCAGTCTCGACCCAGTCGGCGACGACGCCATCTAGTCGGTGCCGACTGCTATCAAGTCCATAGACTCGCGCGCCAGTGAAACAGACCTGGCTCAGGAGAGTTCCTCTGAACAGCGAACGCCTCAGATCGGCGTCGCTGAAGTCCACCTTCATCAGGTTGGCTGACCCGAAGTCCACATCCGAGAGTCGTGCCCGCACAAACGAGACCCCGGTGGCTTCAAGCTCCGACGCGTCCGCCTCATCGAACAAGGCGTCGGCGAAGTCAGCGTCCTGAAGTTTCGCACCGCGTAATTGTGCCCGCCGAAAGTCGGCGGCGGCACCTCGAACGCCGATGAGTGAGGCGTATGACAAGTCAGCATGAGTCAGCAATGCGGAACTGAGGTCTGCGCCGGCGAAGTTAGCGGAATCCAGCTGCGCATAGCGAAGCTTGGCGCCGGAGAGATTGGCTCCCTCGAAGTTGGCGCCCTCCAAGTCAGCCCGAGACAGGTCCGCGCCGCTGAGGTTCGCGCCGCTGAGATTCGCACCGTCCATGTCAGCTTTGGTAAAGATGGCGTTCTGTAGATTTGCAGACACCAAGTACGCCTCGCGAAGGCTCGCCTTTGAGGCGTCCGCGTTGCGTAAGTCAGCTGACTCGAAGTTAGTTCCGTCCAGTTCGGCGCGAGTCAACTTCGCATGGGCCAACGCGGCGCCCGCAAGGTTCAGCCCGCGAAGGTCGAAACGCTCTAGGCTCTCCCCGCGTGACACCAGTTGTTCCAGGCTGCTCCGAGTGTGTTTAGGCATAGTCGAGTACCTCAAGTTCAAAAAACGAAGTGTTCCTGCAGGCGTGTTAATCGTTCGGCAATCGACATGCGCTCCTGCAATTCCAGCTCTTCAAGGAGTCCGCCTTCAACGAGTAGCACGTTGACTCGCAGCGCGGCGACGCGCCGACCATCGCGAGCTTGTCGAATTGCAGCTCTCTCTTCGCAGGCCTGCGCCGCCTGGAAAAGCGCTTCCTGCTCCCGAAGGAGGTCGTAAGCGATACGCATCGCGGTCCGGAAGCCCACCGAGGTCTCCGGCGGCTGCAGCTGACCGCGTCGTTCAAGGTGAGTGAGCACAGCCAGTCTGAACTGGACCAGGCGCTGCTTATCGTCCTCGCTCGTGAGATCGCAGCGCTTTGATGCGGAGTTGACCTCGAGCGAGGCGAGCTCCTGCACAGACCACAGTCCAGTGGCTTCCAGCCTATCGAGCAATGCCTTCGTCGCGCCTGCGACCTGCCGAAGCAAGTTCCCTACTAGCAGTCGATCTCGCAGCGCGAACTCATCGTAGAGCGTCCTCTGCCCAGGAAGCAGTGGATCAAAGTGAGCGAGCAACTGCCTTAGCCCGGTGCGACTAGGCAATCCTACTGCCTGGCTATCAAACCATTGCTCGAGTCTCTCGATCGCCAAAACGAGTGCTTCTTCGCCCTCGGACTCAATCGCGAACCTCAGGTGAGCGAGGCTGACCCTAGACTCCTGCAGCCACTCGTCGTTCACGGGCCCGAGCGCTGTCGCAATGACGAGATCCCGAAGCCGCGGCCCTTCAACACGAAGCACTTCAGACAAGGAAACCGGAGGGCCCTCGCCGTACGGGCTGAGAGCATCGCCTTCGGCTACCGGTTGGTCTTCTGCCTGAGGAGCCGTCAATCTCGCCGGGGCGGCGGTGGCTTTGGGCCCAATCCACTCCTCATCGGTGCCGAATAGCTTGCTGAAGAATGCCATGGAAACTCTACGTAAGGCATGACGTCCGCTTCGCGAGGAAACGATAGTGCCCACTGCAGCCAAGCGTGAGTCCCGCCTTAAGCTGTGCCCGGCGGGAGCGTCACGTGACTGACACCCACAGCGCTTCCGAAGAAAGTATCCGGCGCGTTGGATGAACCGATAGGGCCCAGACGCTGCGGGCAACTGGTGACACCCACATGCGCTCACTAGACGCATTGAGTGTTGGGAAACATTCAGCGACGACTTCTGCTCCTTCCCAACGTAGTGCGTTGGCTCGCGAGGTTTCGACCGTAGACGCCAGCGCTGCATTCGCCGGTTCTTCGCGACGGCTCCACAGTAGGCCCCCTGGAGCCATCGCTATACTGTATTATTAGCGCTCGCTCACAGACCCCTCCCCGGAAACGGTAAACTCACCCCCCGAACAATCAATTTGGGGAGCGCGCGGCACCAAAATCGCTCTCGATGAACCCAACGTGCGACCCCCAAACCCCCTAAAACTGATTATTAGTTCAGTTAAAGTGCCCCGAAAGACCCCGAAATCACTCCAATCTGTGGGCAAACCTGGGGGTACCCTGTGGACAACTCGATAAAGAACAAGAAGCGACAAATTGTTTTTGACAAGGTGGGGGGGGAGAGATAGGTTCCGCCTCCCTTCGGGGCGACACACACCGAGCCAACCGCTCGGGAGTCGCTCGCTCCCTCGGTCCTTGAAAACTGAATCCTATTCCCGCGAAATATATCGTGGGTCTCCGGTCCAACCGACTCGGTGAAACCGCCTCCCGGCGGTCCACCACTTCCGAAGATACTCAGTCTCGGTCGTAGCAACGACTCACGTTGTAAACTCGGTTAGTACCAATAAAGTGAAAAACAAAATATCGGTGGTCTCAAGTTCAAGTCTGTCTGTCTTCGGATAGGCAAACCTGGCTAGGCGCACCAACAGGATTTAACTGGAGAGTTTGATCCTGGCTCAGAACGAACGTTAGCGGCGCGCTTAATACATGCAAGTCGAGCGAGAAAGGGCTTCGGCCCCAGTAAAGCGGCGCACGGGTGAGTAACACGTAGGTTACCTACCCTCGGGTGGTGGATAACACCCCGAAAGGGGTGCTAATACAGCATGATACCGAAAGGTCAAAGCGGGCCTCTCTATAGAAGCTCGCGCCTGAGGATGGGCCTGCGGCGCATCAGCTTGTTGGTGGGGTAATGGCCTACCAAGGCTAAGACGCGTAGCTGGTCTGAGAGGATGAACAGCCACACTGGAACTGAGACACGGTCCAGACTCCTACGGGAGGCAGCAGTAGGGAATCTTGCGCAATGGGGGAAACCCTGACGCAGCGACGCCGCGTGAGTGATGAAGGCCTTCGGGTTGTAAAGCTCTGTGGGGAGAGAAGAATAAGCACAGGCTAATACTCTGTGTGATGACGGTATCTCCTTAGCAAGCACCGGCTAACTCTGTGCCAGCAGCCGCGGTAAGACAGAGGGTGCAAACGTTGTTCGGAATTACTGGGCGTAAAGCGCGTGTAGGCGGCTTGGCAAGTCGGATGTGAAATCCCGGGGCTCAACCCCGGAAGTGCATTCGAAACTGCCTAGCTAGAGTTCTGGAGAGGAAGGTGGAATGCTTGGTGTAGAGGTGAAATTCGTAGATATCAAGCGGAACACCGGTGGCGAAGGCGACCTTCTGGACAGTGACTGACGCTGAGACGCGAAAGCGTGGGGAGCAAACAGGATTAGATACCCTGGTAGTCCACGCCGTAAACGATGAGTGCTAGATGTCAGGAGCTTTGACCCTCCTGGTGTCGCAGCTAACGCGATAAGCACTCCGCCTGGGGAGTACGGCCGCAAGGCTAAAACTCAAAGGAATTGACGGGGGCCCGCACAAGCGGTGGAGCATGTGGTTTAATTCGACGCAACGCGCAGAACCTTACCTGGGCTAGAAAAGGCCGGAAGTCCGCAGAAACGTGGATGTGC
>JBDKJZ010000257.1:0-7854 GCA_039796375.1 Pseudomonadota bacterium | reverse complement strand
CCAAGGTTCCTACCGTCCAGGGACACCGCCGGACCAAACTGGCCGTTCGAACGAGGATAACGATCGTCGTGGTGAACGCAAAACAAGAATGGATCTGGCGTAGGCCAGGACCCCGAAGCTGGCAGCTCGGTGATCGAGACAATCGCGCTGTCCGCTCGGCGTTTTTCCGCGCGGGCCGGTGCACTTGCTGCCGGTTCGACCGTGTCCCCGGCTTGGCCACGGCGCTTGGCCGTACAGCTGAGGAATCCGGTCGCCCCAGCGCAGGTGCCTCCGACGGTTAGCCACTGAATCACCTGGCGACGCTTAAACTCGGTCATGGGTTCCCACGATTAAAAGGGTGAATCCTAGCAGGCAGCATAGCGCCGCGACCCAGGACGTCCAACGCTGACCGGTCAACGGATGGAGGCCGGCGGCCACAGGGGCGGACAAACCGCGTCCTAGCAAGGCGGGCAGGGCCAACAATTGCGTCGATAGTCGCGACGCGAATGGCTAGATTCCGGGCGCCGATGAGCACGCTCCAAGTCTTTCGCAGCAATCGCACCGAGGTGCTCGTTCAGGCGCTGCACGCCTGCCTCGACGAGCCGCTTCAGGATCCAATGGCCGCGGAGCTTCTGGTTGTTCAGGGTCGCGGCATGGCTGTTTGGCTCAACATGCAGCTCGCGAAGCGCCGCGGGATCTGGGCCAACACGGAGTTCGTCTATCCGAAAGGGTTCGTCCGTCGAGCGTTCGCCGTGGCGCGCGCGGACGGGGAAAGCGAGCCTCAGAACGACCCCTTCGCGAGAGGGCGATTACTTTGGGCGGTTCTCTCGACGCTCCCGGCGTTCCTTGAACGCGGCGACTTTGCGCCACTGGCGCGCTACCTGCGCCATGACTCGGACGGCACTCTTCGGTTTCAACTGGCTGAGCAAATCGCGGGCGTATTTGACGAGTACCTCACCTACCGCCCGGAGCTTCTGCGAAAATGGGAAAAGACGACTGGGGGCGACACCCACCAGAGCACCCCGGGCGGAGCAAGAGGCCGCAAGAAGCCGATCCCTGACAGCCAACTCGCGCTGTTCGGGGTGCCAAGTCAGCTAGACGAACGTCTGAGCGCGCACGAAGCCTGGCAAGCGATTCTCTGGCGCGCCCTGGTCAAGAAGCTAGGGACAGAACACAGCGCCAATCAAGAAGAACAGTTTTTCACCGATCTCGGCCGCGGCAGCGGAGTCCGTGGCCTACCTGAGCGGATCTGCGTCTTCGGCTTGAGCAACCTGCCTCCGCTCTACGTGCGTGTGCTCGCGGCGCTCTCGCGGCACACGCGTGTGCAAGTGTTCCTGCTCAGCCCAAGTCGCGAGTACTTTGGCGATTCCATCCGGCGACAAAGAGCACCCACGCAGTCGCTAGATCAAAACCCCATACTGTTGTCCTCGGGCGCTCTGGCAGCTGAGCTGCATGAGGTACTGGTCGAACAGCTCGAAGCCCTTGGCGTCTCCGAGTCGGACGAATCGCTGTTTCTGGTGGGGGGAGCCGCTGAGGCCGACTCGCCACCTCCGCTGACGATGTTGCAGCGCTTGCAGAACGACATTCTCGCTCACAGAAACGGCCCGCTGAAGGCCCTTAGCCAGCTCGACCCCAGTGACGCCTCAATTCGAATGCACGCGTGTCATAGCCCGATTCGCGAGGTTGAGGTGTTGCACGATCAGCTGCTCGCCTTGCTCGATGCCCCGGAGGGCGGTCACACTTCGGATGCCCCGCAACCGATTCGTCCCGAGGACATCATCATCATGATGCCAAATGTAGACGAGTACGCTCCGCTCATCGAGGCGGTCTTTGAGCGGAGTCGTGACGACCCCCGCTTCATCCCCTACCGCATCTCCGACCGCGGGCTCCAAGCGGACAGCCCAATCCTTGACGGATTCTTGCGACTCGTGGCGATGGCGGGCTCCCGGTGTACCGCGACTGAGGTGCTCGACGTGTTGGCGCTGGAGCCGGTCCGCGAGCAGTTCGGCATCGCATCGACGGACTTACCGCTGCTGTCCGACTGGGTCCGCGAGAGCAACATTCGGTGGGCTGAAGACGGCGCTCATCGAGCAGAACACGGGCTGCACCCTGACGACGCGAACACTTGGCTCTTCGGACTACGTCGTCTGCTGGTTGGGTACGCAATCAACCTCCAGGATGACACCTGCGAGGGCGTGCTCCCGTATACGGAAATCGAGGGCAAGGCGGGCGTCCTGCTTGGACGCTTCTCGCACTTCATTCACACCTTGTTCGCCGAGCTGCAATCGCTTCGGACGCCCAAGCCCGCGCTGCAGTGGCAGAGCCAGCTCGGCCGGGTGCTAACGACGCTGCTGGTGCACAACTCCACCAACGCGTGGCAGCATCAGCAGGTACTCGCAGCTTTGGCAGAACTCACCGAGGGCGCCACTTCCGTGAGCTATGACGAGCCAATTCATCTGTCCGTGATCCGACGGCTGCTGACGTCTCACTTCTCAGACAATCGGGCGGCCCGGGGCTTTCTATCTGGCGGTGTAACGTTTTGCGCGATGGTCCCGATGCGGAGTATCCCATTTAGGGTGATCGGCTTAGTGGGAATGAGTGACTCGGCGTTCCCTCGGCAGTCTCATCGCGCTGATTTCAATCTGCTCGAGTTCGGAGGCTATCCGCGCCGGCTCGGGGACCCGAGCCGGCGTATGGATGACCGCTATCTGTTTCTCGAGGTGTTGCTCGCGGCCCGAGAGCAGCTCCTTATCAGCTATGTCGGTCAAAGCGTGCGGGACAACACACCTGTGCCCCCATCGATCGTGATCAGTGAGCTGCTGGACTACCTGCTTGATCAGTACAGTGTGGGTTCTTTCGGGTCCCCCCACATGCCGGGAGACCTCCTCCCCCAAGGCAGCGCTTGGAGGTCACGCCAGCAGGTTCTCGACCAAATTGTCACTCGCCATCCGCTTCAGCCATTCAGTCCCCGCTATTTTTCTCAGCAGAGCGCTCAGCTCTTCAGCTACGAGCACGCCTTCCTGCAAGGCGCTAAGCTCCTCGGTCCGGAGCGCAGACCGGTCATTCCACTCTTCGAACCAGCGCTGCCGCCAATGACCCCAGCCGGAGACTTGATGCTCTCGGACCTGCTCGAGTTCTTTGCTTCTCCGGCCGCGTTCCTATTTAGGAAGCGGTTGGTGCTAGAGCTCGGGGAGGACTCACAGGAGGTTCCTGATCGCGAACCCCTTCAGCTCGACGGGCTCGCAAGCTACCAAGTGGGAGCCCCGGCGCTCGAACATGAGCTTCAGGGGATGTCCGAAGAACAGAGCCTCCGCCTGACGCGCGCTTCCGGACTTCTTCCCGCCGGCGCGCCTGGCCAGTACGAGTTTTCGCAAGTCCGAAAGAGCGCACTCCCCATCGCCGACGCCGTCCGGGCGATCCGAATCGGTGAACCTGCGAGGACACTGGCCGCCTCGGTTCCGCTGGCAGGAAGCTTGAAGCTCTGCGGTGATGTCGATGACCTCTGGCCAGCTGGGCAAGTGACCTATCAGTACTCGCGCCTGCGCGGAAAACACCTCCTAACTTGTTGGATTAGACACTTGGTCCTGTGTCACTGCCGCCCTTCAGGCGTCGCTCCCCACAGCTGGCTGATAGGGCGCGCTTCTGAGGGAGAGGGCAAGTGTATCCACCGCTTCAGCGAGGTGCTTGACCCGCTGCCGCATCTGCAGAGGCTCGTGACACTCTTCCTTCGCGGGCAGGAGGCGCCGCTGCTCTTGTTTCCGGACGCTTCTTTCGCTTTCGTCAAAGCGCTCAATGCTAAGCGCGGCGATGTTCGTCAAAGCCTCTTTTCCGCGAGTACCGCTTGGCGAAAGGAGCTGCAATTCAGCCGCGTCCTACTGCGTCTCTACGGCGACGACCGCGAGCTCACCGCCAAGGGCCCAAGTCAGCTTGCGGGCGATCCAAGCCCAACTTTTAGTGAGGTTTCTGAACAAGTATTTGGGGTGCTCTTCGACCACCTGGAGGACGTAGGTTGATGCGCACTTTTTCCATGCTCGAAGCCCCACTCGCTGGCCGCAGCTTGGTAGAGGCCAGCGCCGGCACAGGCAAGACGTACGCCTTGAGCACCCTGTTCGTCCGGCTCTTAGTCGAGGCCCACCACACGATCGATCAGATCTTGGTGGTCACCTTCACCGAAGCCGCGACGTTGGAGCTCAAGGATCGCATTCGCCGTCGCCTGCGGGAAGCGCTCTTCGCGTTCGAATCCAGGTTGCGCACCACGGTAGCGACTGGAGGCGCAGTCGACCCGACCTTGGCGGAGCTTGCACTCGCCCAGCCGGATCCTTCCGAATGCATAGCACGCCTGCAGACTGCGCTGAACGCGTTCGACGACGCGGCGATCTTCACGATCCACGGCTTCTGTCATCGGGTCGTGAAAGAGAACGCCTTCTTGAGTGGCGCTCCATTCCAGGCCGAGCTGCTGAAGGACACGCGCGCGCTGGTTGAAGAGGTCCTGCTAGACTATTGGTCGAACCATGTGAGCCAGGCTTCGCTGGCCTTCGTCGAAAGACTACGAAAACCCGGACAGCAGCTGACCCCACACTCGCTAAGAAGCTTTGCGAACTGGGTGGCTCAAACACACGGACTTCGGGTCTTGCCGGCCCTGCCCCCCGAGGTGGATCCGCTTGAGCTCAGCGCATTTCAAGCGGCCTTTGACCGGGCGCGGGAGCTCTACAACGAAGATCAGATCTGCGAACTACTGCAGGGCGCCAATCTGAACGGCAACCGCTACAGGAAAGCCAGCATCGCTGCGTGGTGCTCGGAACTCGACTCCTACTTTCGCGCGGGCGTCGCGCTGGCAACTGTCCCGGAGCACTTGGAGCGGTTCACCAACGCGGCGCTGCGCGCAGCAAGCAAAGCGATGGGGGCGCCGTCGCACCCCTTCTTCGACGCTTGCGATGAGCTACAGGCCGTCGCGCTGCAGTTCGCAAGCCAAGTCGACGAACACCTCCTGCGGTTTCTGAGGGACCTGGTCACGTACATCCAAACCTCCATTCCTGAGCGCAAGCGTGCCCGAGGGGTTCTGTCGTTTGATGACCTACTGACTCAGCTGCATGACGCACTTCTAGGTAGCCTTGGGCCCGCGCTGGCTCTGAGCATCCAACGCCGCTTCCCCGCAGCGCTCATCGATGAGTTTCAGGACACCGACCCGCTCCAATACGCGATCTTCGAGAGAATCTACCGCGGATCTGCGCATTCCCTCTTCCTGATCGGTGACCCCAAGCAGGCCATTTACTCGTTTCGCGGGGCAGACGTCTTCGCGTACCTGAGCGCTGCGAACTCCGCCGATGAAGAACGGCGCTACACCATGGCCGTCAATCATCGCTCAGACGAGGCACTTGTACAGGCCACCAACACACTGTTCTTGAACTCGCCCGCGCCGTTCTTCATCCGTGACATCACGTTCCCCAACGTCACGGCCAAGCAAAGTGGCGAACCGGACCTGAAGCTGGCCGCGGGTCTTGAGAAAGCCCCGCTCCAGTTCAGGTTTTTGCAACGCCCTCCGAGCAAGAACGCGCGGGGTTCAGCGGGTGGGCAGCGATCATTCGACTACGGCTTCAAGCAGCGCGAGCTCCCCGCGCTGGTCGCCAGAGAGGTGCTCGATCTGCTGCAGTCGAACACAACACTCAAAGGCCGGCGCCTCATCCCCAAAGACTTCGCGGTCCTGACACGCACGAACGCGGAGGCGTTTGAGTGTCAGCGAGCACTTCAACACCTACGGATCCCAAGCGTGGTTCAGGGCGATCGCAGCGTCTACGAATATGGCGAGGCGCAGGAGCTGCAGCTCGTTCTTAGAGCCGTCCTGGAACCTGCAAATTCCCGAGCGATTCGTGCTGCGCTCTCAACGGAGCTGCTCGGACAGCGGGCCATCGACATCTATCAGCTGGAAAGCGACGATAGTGCCTGGGACAACTGGGCCGAGCGCTTTCGCGGCTACAACCAGCGGTGGAGCTCCGATGGTTTCGTACAGATGATCCGCCAGCTGATGCAGCAGTGCGGCGTCTCTGAACGAGTCCTCGCGCTGGTCGATGGTGAACGCCGGATGACGAACTTGTTGCACTTAATTGAGCTGCTACAAACCGCCAGCACCGCGTCCCACCTGGGCCCCAGCGGACTGTTTCAGTACCTCGCGCAACAGCGCACGCGCGAGTTCGCGATCAAGGATAACGAACAGATTCGGCTAGAGAGCGATGAGGATGCGGTCGTCTTAACGACCATTCACAAGGCCAAGGGTCTTGAGTACCCCATTGTGATCTGTCCGACCCTGTTCAGCGGCATGCTGGTGCACCCGGGGGACCGGCACACGATTCGCTTTCACGATCCTGAAGCGCAAGGCCGACTCACCCTGGATCTAGGCACGGCCGATGTCGAGCGTCATCAGCAATGGATGCGCGAAGAGGCCATGGCTGAGAACCTGCGCCTATTGTACGTCGCGCTCACGCGTGCTCGGCATCGAACCGTCGTGTATTGGGGGGCGTTCCGTGAGTTCGAGACCTCCGCGCTGGGTTACTTGCTCCACTCGGCGCAGTTTCTATCGGCGGGGCGCGTTCCAAGCGTGCAGCTTTGTAAGGGCGATCTGGAGCACCGCAGCGATGAGTCGCTACTGGGGCGTCTGCTGGAGCTTCAGGCTGAGTGTCCCGCTATCGGTGTCTCTGTAGTCACCCCGCAGGAGCTAGAACGCCTGGAAGACGACACTTCTGTCTATGCACGACCGGTGCCTTCCACGGAGCTCGTGTGCCGGAGCATGAAACGGACCCTCCGTCAGTGGGCGCGAACTGCGAGCTTCACGGAGCTCTCAGCGGGCGACGCAGGTCACGGCGCCAAGAGAGATGATGGGCGTGACACGGACGAGGGGACTACGATTCCAGTGTTGGCGCGACCTGCATCTACAGAGGCTTGCCTGCTGGCTAGGTTTCCCGGTGGGGCCCAAACCGGAAACCTATTCCACGAGTTGCTTGAGCACATCGATTTCGAACACCAGGACCACGCTGTACGCATTCAGCAAGCACTCGCCGCCTATGGCTATCCGGACAACCAACCCGCAAGCGGGGCGCCGCTGTCGGCGGGTGAACTTCAGATGTTAGTTCAAGACTCCATCAACGACTTTCTCGATACCCCGCTTGTCGCCGACGCCAGCTCGGCGGACGCACCAAGCCTCAACTTGCGCAAGGTAACCACCGCGGCACGATTGAATGAGATGGAATTCTGCGTACCCGCGGCGCTTTCAAGCAACACCAGCCCCATCGACGCGCGCTCGATAGCCTCTGTTTTTCAACGTCACCCAAGCGACGCAGTGCCGGGCGACTACGTTGAAGAGCTGCTGCGTCTAAGCTTCCTCCCGCTGAGCGGGTATCTGAAGGGGTTCATTGATCTCGTGTTTGTACATGCTGGCAAGTGGTACGTCGTTGACTACAAGACGAACAACCTAGGTCAGACTTATGGCGACTATGCCCTCTCCGCGCTCCAGCGTGCCATGGGACATAGCCACTACTTCTTGCAGTACCATTTGTACGCCCTGGCGCTGCACCGCTACCTAAAGTACCGCCTGCGAGGCTACTCCTATGAGGCGCACTTTGGAGGAGTCTACTACTTGTTCCTGCGCGGAATGGCCCCGAGGTTTGGGCCCGAATATGGCGTCTTCTTCGAGAAGCCTCCGATTGGGCGCATAGAGGCGCTGTCGCAACTCTTCCAAGCCGATCCGGCGAAGCCACCGGGGGCCGCAGTAGGGGGCTCGAAGCGGGGAGCGGCTACGCCATGAGCCCCCGCGTTGACGAACCCACCGCCCAAGCGCTTTCACTCAGTGAGGGGGGCGACCTACTGCAGACCTTGTTTTTGGGT
>JBDKJZ010000256.1:0-7872 GCA_039796375.1 Pseudomonadota bacterium | reverse complement strand
CCGAGCGCGAAGAACAGGGCGACCGCGGGCAGTTGCATCGACAGTTGCCCCAGGCAAGTCCTCCGCCGCCCTATCCTGGTGGAAGGTCCGATTCGTTTTCTCAATTCGTCCCCCTGACGAGTAAGGTGATTGTTGGACGGAACCTGTTAGAAGTAGTTACCGAAGATGGTGCGTTCCTAGAACGAGGCGCCTTGGCGTCAGCGTGCGGCAGTGACCCAATAGACCTGTACGGTTCACGCCCGTTTTAGTGAAGGACGAAGCGACCAAATAGCGCTCGGTCACGTGAACGTAGCTAAGTTTGATGAACAGCGCGAAAGCGCGCTGGTGTGTCGGCCTATTCGAATGCCGCAGGAACAAAGGTTGCTTCAGCCCGCGTAGCTACCGCGAACAGTTTCGCCCGACACACGTACCATTGGCAGCCGAGATTCGAGGACTCGAATACTTGGCGAAAGAGTCACCAGACGCTGAAGGCGCATGACGTGCCGAAACGTGGGAGACCGGTAGGTACGCCCAATGCTTCAGAAACGCGCGATTGCCTGGGCTTTCCAGAGCGCTTCAAAGCTAGGCCAGAGATGTTATGGACGCGCAGACCCAGCTTGCGCCGCAAGCTTCGCTGCCCGCCTCGCCGGTTCGTGGACTACAAGCCACTCGCCGAGTAGGGCCGTCACAATGTCGCGGCCGAGCTCAAGCCGGAATTCCAGGTATCTCAGGAAGTCCAACGACAAAGCGCCGGAGTCTTGGGCCCCAACGTGGCCGCTCACCTGGCGACCTGAGACGCGGTAACCTCAGCCGTCACGCGCGCCCCCGCAATTGCAGCAACCGTTCGCGCTAGGACGGCACACGCTGCTGCATCGTCCATTACCTTCAAATGCCTCGCTATGTCCGCCAAAGCCACGATTCCGCGCAACGACCCACCACCATCTGTCACGAGGACGCGATGTATCTGACGGTCACGCATGATTTCAAGGACCCGCCACGTTGGCGTCTCGAGTTCGCAACTGTGCGGCTGTGTCGACATCGCACTCGACACCGTGCATGACTCGAGAGTCTTGCCCTGAGTATATGCACCAATACACGCATCACGATCGGTGATCATCCCGAGAACTTTCCCCTGGCTATCCACCACTGGAACAGCGCCGCAGTCTGTCTCCCACATGACTTGCACAGGAACGTTCAACCTGTCCTCTGGATGGCAAGTACGGGGACCTTCGCTCATGACTGAGGAAGCGGGGGTTGTCAGCGTTGAACCACGCGAAAGGTGGCGACTAATGAATGCTGAAACCTGGTTGGATACCTCAGAAAGCTTAGCTTGTGCTTTTAGGCTATTGCCGCCTTCCTGATGCAACCGGTACTCCAGAGCATCTACGCTTGATTCCAAATCAACCCAGCGCTCCCGTGCCTCCATGCTCAACAGGTGAGCCTGCACTCGCACCCCTTTGCGGGCGGCGTGCAGCTGATTCAAAACCCTAACGAACGCACTTTCCACCGAACGATTCTCTGACATTGACGACTCCTAACAAGCAAACTTCGCTCACCCGAGCGCTGCGCTTCATTACTTAGGCTAAGCAAAACACGGGCCACAGAGAATTGCGGCTAAACATTTATCGTTGATCCCCGGCAAAACAGGTTACCACCAGACACGCGAAACTTGCACAACCTGGTAACCCGCGCGGCAGCGCCACAATGTGACGAATAGTCCCAAGCCACGCTCGCTCAGGTGAATCGCACACATCGCAGCCGGCAATCGTCATGGCACAGTGAGGAGGACCCCCGTTCCGCAACAAGCTGACGACCTTTCGCAAGGTTCAGCTGCGTTGCTTTGCACAACAAGTCGTCTCTCGGAGCGCCGCTTGGCGTCGTCTCAGGGGGCTGGCACACAGCTTGCTGTACTGTTAGGCATGGCACATGCCGCGTGAACCAGAGACGCATTGTCCTGGACGCCCTCCGCTGCACTTTCAGAAGCCGCGGATCACCAAAGAAGCGACGAACCTCTTATGGCTAAATCACCAAGCAGCAAAACCAAGTCTTCTCCCAGCGACGCTACCGGCGGCAGTGCTCCTTCGCAGCCAACAGGTGAAGGTGGAGAGGTGCATCAGACTTCAGATTCGGTTCTTTTGACCACCAACCAGGGAGTAGCGATCAGCGACGATCAGAATTCCCTACGCGTTGGACCCCGGGGGCCTACGCTACTCGAAGACTTCGTGCTGCGCGAAAAAATTACGCACTTTGACCATGAACGGATCCCAGAGAGAGTCGTGCACGCACGCGGGTCGGGAGCTCATGGATTTTTCGAGACACTGGCGCCGCTTAGCCAATACACGCGAGCTGACTTTCTGCAAGAAGCCGGCGCGAAGGTCCCGGTCTTTGTGCGCTTTTCGACAGTAGCCGGGGGCGCAGGCTCAGTCGATCTTCCCCGCGATGTGCGCGGTTTCGCCGTAAAGTTCTACACGCGCGAGGGGAACTTTGACCTAGTCGGTAACAACATTCCGGTCTTCTTCATTCAGGATGCCATCAAGTTCCCCGATCTTGTGCACTCCGTGAAGATGGAACCCGATCGAGGCTTTCCGCAAGCTGCCTCTGCACACGATACCTTCTGGGACTTCATGTCGCTCACGCCCGAAAGCACTCACATGGTGATGTGGGCGATGTCGGACCGCGCAATCCCGCGTTCCTATCGCATGATCGAGGGCTTCGGCGTCCACACCTTTCGCCTCGTGAATAAGCAAGGAGGGTCGACGTTCGTGAAGTTTCACTGGCGGCCAAAGCTTGGGCTTCAGTCGGTCGTTTGGGATGAGGCCATCAAAATCAACGGTGCGGATAGCGACTACCACCGGCGCGATCTGTGGCACGCCATTGAGTCTGGAAATTTTCCAGAGTGGGAGCTCTTCGTTCAGCTCTTCACAGAGGAAGATGCGAACGGCTTTGACTTCGACGTGTTGGACGCGACAAAGCTGATCCCGGAGGAGCTGGTTCCTCTCATCCGCGTAGGCAGGCTCGTACTGGATCGCAACCCGACGAACTTTTTCGCTGAGACTGAGCAGGTCGCGTTCTGTGCGGCGAACATCGTTCCGGGCATCGATTTTACCAATGACCCTCTGTTGCAGGGCCGGCTGTTCTCCTACCTAGATACCCAGCTACTGCGGCTCGGCGGACCGAACTTCAACCAGCTGCCGATCAATGCGCCCAAGTGCCCAATGCACAACTTCCAACGGGATGGCCACATGCAAATGGCGCTGCCCGCGGGTCGGGTGAACTACGAACCCAATACGCTCGCACCAGGAAGTGCACGAGAGAATCCACGTTCAGGCTTTCGGACATTTCCTCGTTCTGAGGGAGGGGGCGCGCTGCGCGTTCGCCCTGAGGCTTTTGCCGACCACTACTCACAGGCGCGTCTATTTTGGAAAAGCCAAACCGAATACGAGCAGGGGCATATCGTCGCTGCCTATGTGTTCGAGCTTAGCAAGGTAGAAACCGACGAGATCCGAGAACGCGTGATCAGCCACTTGGTTCACGTGGATCCGGCATTGGCCAGTCGCGTGTGTGCCGGGCTAGGGTTAGAGAGAATCCCGGCTAAAGCAGCGACAAACGTGCCCCCCAAAGAAATGCCGCCATCGCCATCGCTTAGTATCATCCACAAATCCCAACCGATCCTCACAGGTCGCAGCTTGGCCTGCCTGGTCACCGAAGGTGTCAGCGCCACCCTAGTCGAAGCGCTGTTGAAAGCAGTTGAAGCGGAGGGCGCCGAGTTGAAGATTATTGCGCCCAAAATTGGCGGTGTGGTTCAAGACAATGGCCAACGTTTGGCGGCCGATGCAGCCCTCTCCGGCGGACCGTCGGTGCTGTTCGATGCTGTGGTCATTCTAGCGTGCGATCAAGGGATCGGTGATCTCTTGACTGACGCTGCAGCCGTAGCTTTCGTGGTAGATGCCTACCATCATCTGAAGGTCATTGGGCACAGCGCCGACGCTACCCCGCTCTTGCTTGCAGCCCAAGTACCGCTTGCAGCTGACGCTGGTGTGGTTTCTCTCTCAGCAAGAGCAGACGTCGAGGGCTTCATCACAGCTGCCAAGCAGCACCGGATCTGGGAACGGGAGCGCCGGATCAAGGTAGTTGTCTAAGGCCGCGCGAGTCAGTCTCCGCAAGATCGCGCACGGGGAAAGCGAGCTGAAGCGAGGCACAAGCATGCGGGCCGTCGCTCGCTGCTTGTGAAGTCCGCGACTATGCGGCAGGCTTGTCGAGCGTCTCGATCGCGGCACGCTTCCACGCGAGGAGCGCGAGCCCCGGCAAAGCCACGAGGAACGTGAGAAAGAAGAAGGTGGTCCACCTCAGCGCGAGCTGCTTCGGATCCGTGGCGTAGCCCGCAACAGGGCCCACGTAGACGCGTCCGAAGGCCGACAGCGCTGAGATGAGTGCGTACTGCGTCGCGGTGAAGCGCCGGTCGCACAAAGCCATGGTCAGCGCGACGAAGGCCGCGGCGCCCATGCCGCCCGTGAGGTTTTCGAAGCCGACGGCGAAGACCATCATCGGGTAGCTCTTGCCGACAAATGCGAGGGCCATGAAGCCCAGGTTAGAGAGCGCCTGGAGCGCGCCGAACAACATGAGCGCGCGATAGAGCCCCACCTTCACCATGATAGCTCCGCCGAAGAGCGCGCCTGCGATGGTGGCCGTGAGGCCCATGCCCTTATTCACATAGCCCACCACGTCGAGCGGAAACCCGACGCCGCGGAGCAGGAAGGCCGTACTCAGCGAGCCCGCAAACGCGTCACCCAGCTTGTAGAGGATGACCAGCGCCAAGAGCATCCACGCCCCAGGCCGCGAGAAGAACTCGCGAAGCGGCTCGACTAATGCCTCCTGCAGCGTGCGCGGCGGCTTCACCTGCGCGTCCGGCTCTTTGCCCCAGAGCGTGACCACTGAGGCGACGACCATCAGGCCCGCCATAACGAGATAGGTGGTTCTCCAGCCCAGCGCCGGGATGAAGCCCGATCCGACTACCAACACCAGCGCCGCCGCGCCCGACGTGAGCATAGCCACGCGGTAACCCACTACGCTCAGCGCGGCCGCAGGCCCACGCTGTTCTGGCTTCACAACCTCCGCGCGGTAGGCGTCGAACACGATGTCTTGCGAGGCGGAGGTAAACGCGAGTAGAACGGCGAGGAGCGCGATCCACCCGAGCTCCTCACGCGGCGAGCTGAAAGCCATGGCCGCAATCAGCGCGGCGATCGCGAGCTGCGTGAGTACCAGCCAGCCGCGACGGCGCCCGAGGAAGGGCGGTACGAAGCGGTCCATCAGCGGGGACCACAGGAACTTCCACGTATAGGGAATGCCCACCAGAGTGAAGATGCCGATGGTAGCGAGACTCACGCCCTCGACGGTCATCCACGCCTGCAGCGTGCCGCCGGTGAGCGCGAGCGGAAGGCCCGACGCGAACCCGAGCAGCAGGATGACCGAGAGCTTACGGTCCCGGAACGCGGCGGAATAGGGCGAGGCGGCCAAGGTGCGGCGAGGATAGCGGAGCCAGCGCGCCTACGCTAAACGAATCAAGCCGTGCTGAGCCACCCCGATCCGATTCGCGTGGCAGACGCGCTGTGGGTGGGACAGGTCGAACCGCCTCTTGAGGCCTGTGTCGCGGCGCTCAGGCGATCGGTGCTGCCTCCCGACTTTCGCGGAATGCCCGGCACGCGGGCAGACGAATTCATCGATCTGAACACGGCGGTGCGATCGGTCAGGGGATCTCGACCAGCGGGTCAATTCTAAACTCCTGGGCTTTGGTCGTATCCAAAGCGGTGCTCTCAATCACGGCTTCGCCCCAGTTCTTTCGCTCCTGACGGCGCACTTCGTTTACCCTCGCAACACACCAGGTGAGCGCCCACCAGTACGCTCCAAAACCCAGGAAGGCTCCTGCTTCGGCGACGATTACGAAAGGGTGCACGCTGCGCGTCTGACCGAAGAACAGCGCGAAGGCCGGAAAGAGGACCCCAATCCCGATCACTATTCCGCAGCCAAGCCGCCAGCGATCAAGGACGCGCAAGACCTCTTGCGTGGGGATTTCTCGGAAGAGCCTACCACCGCCGTACGCGATGGATCCGAGGGCACATCCAAACGCCAATACCGCACACGCGTAGTGCAGGCCATCCCAGGGTGTGGCCACGCACAATTCGAGATGTTCACCCGTGTCCGAAAACGGGCACTGCATCGGGAAGGCGGCGATTCCTATCGAGAAAATCCCGGCGACGTTGTGAATAACGTTGTCCCACATTGTATAGCCTCGATAAGAGATCAGCATGACACCGAGGCTGACGAGCAACCCAACGAACCCGGCGCGCAGGTGAGCCGGTGGCATTTCGGCATAGTAGTAGTCGCTGAGCGTGGGCTGAACTGGAACAGCCATGAGCAACCCCGCGACTACCAACCCACCAGCGAGCAAGGCACACGTGAGCGCCATGGCGACCCGCAATTGACGGTAAGTCTGGAAGACATGCTGCTCGAACGGGGTCGGGTTCATTCGACCACCGCATACCGCCAACCGCCCCGAAGCTCAAGCTTCCCTTACACCCAGGCGTGCCAAAAGAACATATAGAAGCGTCCTTAAGATACAAGATACTGAATGTGAACAACGATTAATCCGTGGGATGAACATCGCCGACACAACTTGTTGCACTGGGGCGGTTCAGCTCGGATCCGAAACGAGCCCAGGACTCAGAGGCAGGAGCAATCAGGTCGCCGCGCGATACCAACGTCCACGCTTCATCATCCAGCGCCGGACGAAGTTAGCCCCGCCTGCGACTAAGAGCGCGAACACCTCATAGATCCCCAGAGCAAATGCCTCTGTGCTGCTCATGGCTCCGAGTGGGCTACTGGGGTGAACACTGAGCGCAACGCGTTGCCCAACGTCCGGATTGGGACCCAAAAGGACGAGACATGGAGACTCAACGGTGACGGCAACGGGCACGTGACCCGTAGGCGGCGCTGGTAGGTCTGTTCTTGAATCGACCAGGTACTTTCTCTCGCAGCTGATCGCGCCGGCACTTCTGCCGGATGAAGCAGCTACTACTCCTTCGTAAATGCCGCTGCTTTCAGTCCAAGAAAGGTACTTGGTGATCGTAATGAGTCGCCCGAGCGAAAACATCGCGACGACCAAGAGCCCCCCCCACACGAACCACCGTACGAATTTCGCCTCGTCAGTCAATTGCTGCACTGGTCCAGTCATTGGCTTTGTTTCCCCTTGCGGCGCTCAGGTAGCACAAACCGCCGATCGACTCTAGGGTCGAACGGAGCGCCAGTGTATGCGGCTGTGGCACCAGCCGTTCGGGTGGCACGACGCAGTGGGGGCACGAACCCTGGGCTGCAGGGCCGCGCCCAACCGACCGCGCGCGATGGCCCAGCGACGCAGGCGCGCTTAAGAAACAAGTGGGCTTGTCGCAGGCGTTGATGACCGTTCATCCTACAGCGCAACTGCGCTCACTGTTCAGGGGACCCAAGACCCCGTCGCGAGCTCTAGGATCGTGAGCGCGCCGAGCGCAAAGAGCGCGGTGGCTACCCAGCTGGGGCCATGCTTCGCAAGCGTCTGCGCTTGCTTGCCCCAAGCGGTCGCGAAAGGTCTAAGGAAAGCCCGCATTCCGTAGGCCAAGTGAATCGCCGCTGCCGCGATGCCGAATAGATGCACCAAAGCCACCAGCGGGACGCCGCCGGCGATCGTGCTCGACAACACCGCGCAGAGCTCAGCGTGCAGCTGGCTCGCCTTCATGGCGCCGACCAGGACGGGGTAGCGAAACTGCGACCAGTGGCACACGATGAACACCAGCAGGAACAAGCCTGCAGCGGCTACTTGAACTACCAGGGCTAACCGATTCAAGCCAAACAGCCCATCTGCTT
>JBDKJZ010000255.1:0-7878 GCA_039796375.1 Pseudomonadota bacterium | reverse complement strand
TAGTGTGCGTCGGGCTTTTTCGTTGGTGCGCCAGAAGTCGGTCTCGGCGCGGCGTGATTCACCGAGGGCGCGCTGCGCCCCGGGCGCGCCCTCTTCCGGTGGGCGAGTTGCGCTACAGCGTCACTCTGCGCCGGGAAGACGTTTCTTCGAAACGCCCGCGCGCTCGCGGAGACGCCGAGGGGAGCTCGGTGCGTCGGCTTTGGGCTCCTCAGCCTTGGGTGGCTCTGGCTTCGTCGGTGTCGTCTTCGGCACCTCTGGCTTTGCCGGGGGCGTAACGATCGCTTTGGGCGGCGGGGCCTTGGGAGACTCAGGCTTGGGCGCTGTGGTCTTCGGGGGGGGCGGCACGAGCCCCTTGGTGTCGCCCGCGGGCTTGTCGCTGCTCGGTGGCTCGACGGCCTTCGCTCCCGCGCCACCAGCGGCGACTTCCGTGTCAGCCACCTCCGCGCCTTCGCCGGCTTGGGCAGCTTCAAGGACCGCCTCTTCTTGAGCCGCCTTGAGTGTCTCTGCGGCAGCTGCTTCAGCTTTCTTCCGCGCCTCTTCCGCCGCAGCGAGCTCAGTTGCCGCGCTTGCTAGCGGCTCTGCCGCTAGGGCTTGCGCCTGCGCGGCTAGTTCCTCGTCGTCTTTCCTGCAGCCTGCCATCAAGACAGTCGCCAGTGTTCCAACGGCTAGTGCCGTCCATGCGTTTCGCGCTTTGGTCATGAAATAGTCTCTCCTCGGCAAGTGGCGGTGCCAGACACCGCGCCCCTCTGAGTTGGGCGTACCACACCTACGCTCTGTGGGGCCTGATTTTCCCCGGTGCAGCGCGCCGTTCACAACAAAGTCCGCAGAGTTCGGGACGGGCGACGCCTCAGCAGGCCACGAATTCAGCGTCATTAGAAGCGCCCCGCCTGAGGTGATTCTCCTACCTTGGACTCAGGCCCGCGGTTTGCGCGCGGGTTTGCGCCCAACGTTCTCGGCGTTGAACGCGCTAGGGCAGGCGGCGCTCACCCCACAGGCTGCGCACGCGGGGCTCCGCGCTACGCAGAGCCTTCGCCCATGGAAAATCAGCGTGTGCGAGAGCGGATCCCAAACTTCCCGGGGGAAGCGCTTCATCAGCTCCGCTTCGATCTTCTCGGGCGTGGTCTCTGAGGTCCAGCCGAGCCGCTGGGAGATCCTCTGAACGTGCGTATCGACCACCACGCCTTCGGGGGCTCCGAAGGCCACACCCAGCACAACGTTGGCTGTCTTGCGGCCAACGCCGGGTAAAGCAATGAGCTCAGTCAGTGTGCGCGGGACTTCAGACCCGTGGTCGGCGACCAACTTCTTGGCGAGGCCGGTGATGTTCTTGGCTTTTTGCCGAAACATCCCGAGGACACTGAGTTCCTGCTGCACTTCTTCCACGGGAGCGTCCGCAAGCGCCTGCGCGTTTGGCCACCTTCGGAACAGCGTGGGGGTGACCTTATTCACTGCGACGTCCGTGCTCTGCGCGCTGAGTACGGTGGCGACGAGCAGCTGGAACGGGTTTTCGTGGGTCAGCTCACAGTGGGCGTCGGGGTGAAGCTCGCGCAAGCGCTGGAAGGTGTCCTGCGCGGACTTCTTGGCCTGGGTAGGCGTTATCTTTCCCCGTGAACCCGTGGAAACACTTCGCGCGACGCTGCTAGGTACAGCTGCTTTCCTAGTCTTTTTTGGCGCAGCCACTACCTAAGATCCCGCTTGAACCGACCTCGCGATCAGTCCTCCGAATCCTCGTCGGCAACGGTCGAATCGCTGTCGCCTGCGTCAGCATCCTCAGTATCCGCGTCGGTCTCGATCGAATCAGTGTCGTGCGGTGCGCTCATGGACTCTGCGTCGGCGGGGGTGCCTTCGCCTTGAGCGTCCAACTCCTCGCTCACGTCGTCGTCCAGATCCTCCTCGCGAAGTGCTTCAATCGCCACAACGCGCTCGTCATCGCTGACGTTCATCACCCGAACACCTTGCGCGTTTCGTCCGGTTTCGCGGATCTGGTCCACCTTAGTACGGATCGTCTGTCCTCGGTCGGTGACCAACATTAGCTCGTCTTCAGGTTTCACGAACGCTATCCCGACAACCGGGCCGTTGCGGTCGCTAGCGTCGATCAAGATGATCCCCTTGCCGCCGCGGTGCTGCGAGCGGAAATCCTCGATCGGTGTACGCTTGCCGTAGCCATTCTGACAGACGGTGAGCACCTGAGTCCTGACAGGGTCAGTACAGCCGAACCCAACGACCTCATCGTCATCGACCAACTCAATCGCCTTGACGCCAGCGGCGCTTCGACCCATCGCGCGGACCTGCTGTTCATCGAAGCGGATGCTCTTTCCGCTGCGGGTCGCGATCAAGAACTCGCGTGAGCCGTCAGTCACCGCAGCCGCGAGGAGTGCGTCGTCGTCGGTGATCTTGACGCCGATGATACCCTTCTCACGGAAGTTTTGGTAATCGATCACGGCTGTCTTCTTGATCTGGCCGCGGCGAGTGAGCGTCGTGACGAAGAGATCGTCGTTGAAGCCTGCGACTGGGGTGATAGCGCAGACACGCTCGCCCGCCTCCATGCCGACGAAGTTGACGATCGCGCGCCCCTTGCCGTTCCGAGCGGCTTGCGGGATCGTGTAGACCTTCTTCACATAGACCTTGCCGCGATCGCTGAAGAAGAACACGAACGAGTGGGTCGAGCAGACGAAGAGCTGACTGATGAAGTCGTCATCGCGAGCCTCCATTCCGCGGTTGCCCTTACCGCCGCGCTTCTGAGCCTTGTAGGTGGAGAGGGGGGTCCGCTTGATGTAGCCTTCATGAGAGATGGTCACGACCATCTGCTCCTCCTGGATCAGATCCTCGATCTGAATTTCGGCTTCATCTTCTACGATTTCAGTGCGGCGATTCTGGCCATACGTCTCGTAGACCTCCTTCAGCTCCCCGACGATCACTTCCATCAGCAGATGCTCATGGGCCAGGATAGCGCTGAGCCGCTTGATCGTCTCACAAAGTTCGCCGTACTCCTTAGCGAGCTTCTCTTGCTCAAGCCCAGTCAGGCGACTGAGTCGCATTTCGAGGATCGCCTTGGCTTGACGTTCGCTCAAGAAGTACTCGCCTCGAGCACGTGCAGCCGCGAGCTCCTCCTCGGGACGACCGGCGCGCCCTACGAACAGCTCCAGCCCCTTCAGCGGGAGCTTCATCAAGCGCTCACGAGCTTCGTCCGGGTCCATGCTGGAGCGAATCGTCTTGATGACGATATCGGTGTCCGTCGTGACCATGCCGAGACCCTCGACGAGCTCACGCTGCGCTTCGGCCTTCGTCAGCTCAAATCGAGTGCGGCGGCTGACCACTTCACGACGATGCTCAACGAAGTGCTCGAGTACCTCCTTGAGGTTCAGTACTGCCGGGCGCCCTTTGACGATCGACAGGTTGATGACGCCGAAAGTCGTCTGAATGTCCGTCATGGTATAGAGCTGATTCAGAACGACAGTCGGGAAGACGTCTTTCTTCAGCTCTATCACCAGCCGCATCCCGTCCCGATCACTCTCATCGCGGGCTTCGCGGATGCCTTCGATGCGTTTGTCGCGCATCAGTTGACCGATCTTGGCGTGCAGGCGCGCCTTGTTCACCTGGTAGGGGAGCTCAGTGAACACAATTTGTTCACGATCCTTCATGCCCTTGATGTTCTCAATGATGTGCCGCCCGCGCATCACGATGCTGCCACGACCGGTCTTATAGGCGGCGTAGATACCAGCGCGGCCGTAGATGAAACCCGCCGTGGGGAAGTCTGGACCGGGCACGAACGCCATCAAGTCTTCCACTGACGCCTCAGGGTGATCGATCAAGTGCATCGCCGCATCCAAGACCTCACGCAGGTTGTGCGGAGGAATGTTGGTGGCCATGCCAACGGCAATCCCGCCGGACCCGTTGACTAGAAGGTTGGGATAGCGCGCTGGGAGGACTACCGGCTCTTCGCGCGACTCGTCGAAGTTGGGTAGATGATCGACGGTCTCTTTTTCGATGTCGGTCAACAGCTCAACTGAGATCCGCGCCAAGCGCGACTCCGTATAACGATAGGCCGCGGCAGGGTCGCCATCGACTGAGCCAAAGTTGCCCTGGCCGTCCACCAGCGGGTGGCGCATGCTGAAATCCTGCGCCATGCGGACCAGAGCGTCATAGACGCTCGCGTCGCCATGGGGATGGTACTTACCGAGCACGTCGCCCACGACCGTCGCACACTTCTTATAGGGCGAACCGGGGTTCAAGCGCTGTTGCCACATCGAGTACAGGATGCGCCGATGCACGGGTTTTAGCCCATCACGCACATCGGGAATGGCGCGCCCGATGATCACGCTCATCGCGTAATCGAGATAGGAAGTCCGCATCTCATCTTGGATGCTGACCGGGATTTCCCCGTGGCTCTGGATCGGCGTATCGTTCGACTCGTTAGACATGGAATTCTAGCTGCGCAGAGGCCGTATTTGTGGACGCTCGTTATACGTCCAAAGGCGCAGAGTTGCGCTAAAAAAGTGGCGCTTCTGTAGCCCAGAATCCCCTGGGGCTGAGCCTGGCTGAGCGACTTAGAAGAAGTTTCCGATGGTGAACTCGAACCGGCTGCTCTCCTCGTAAGGAAGAGGCGCGAATGGGAACCCCCACTCAAAACGCAGCGGACCGAGCGGCGAGAACCAACGAAGCCCAAAGCCCCAGCTGGTGCGCAGATTCATGGCATCACCCGGGAAGTCGAAGCACGGCTTGTTCTCCTCGTGTTCGACGCCGCTGTCGAAAGCGCAGTACTTGCCCTCCAGGTTCCAGGTGTTGCCAGCGTCCGTGAAGACAACGCCGCGGATCCCGACGTCCTGGAAGATGGGGAACTCCAGCTCCAGGTTGTCAAAGAACATCAAGTTGCCACCGATCCGAGCGCCGCCGCCTTGCTGGATGGGGACGGCGTTGTTGTCCAGGGTACTTTTCAGGGGAATCCGCGGGCTAAGCGAACGATACTCGAAGCCGCGGACGTCTAGAATGCCGCCCAAGAAGAAGCGCGCGAAGACCGGGACACCCTCCTGATTAGGGCTCGTAATCATCGAGAGCTCAGTATTGAGTTTCAGCACAGCGCCCCCACCGACTGGGTAGTAAAAGCGACCAGAGAACGTGTTCTTTAGGAACTCGGTGTCGGCACCAAACTCTGAGAGCGATAACTCAGTTGACCCGCTCAGATAGACACCGCTGGTCGGGAAGAGCCGGTTGTCTCGGGAATCGTAGGTCAAAGAGGGGCGAATGCTCGAGGTCAGACCGTCGTCGAACAAGTTGAACAGCGGCAGCTGCTGGAACGAGCTAGTTGGGATGGTGGACTCAAATATTGCATTGCTACGCTCTGTAGAGACTTGGTTGTCTTCGAGCGTGTAGGTGATCCCGGCCGAAAGCTCAGGGTCAACCAGGGGGTAACCCCAGGTCAAGGAACCGCCCAGGGTCTCCTGCGAGAAGTCTGTGAACGAGCGCAGCTGATTGTACAGGCTGACCGAGAAACGAAATGGGCTGTCGAGGAAGTAGGGCTCATACAGCGAAAAATTGACTAAGCGACGGATGCCGCTGAGCTGGGCGTTCAGCGAGACGTTCTGACCGTTACCCATCAGGTTCGCCTGCTGAACCTGGGCTGTCGCGATGAAGCTCTCGATACTCGAGAAGCCTGCGCCTACCTGAAACGTCCCGGTGGGGCGCTCAGTCACGTCGACTTGAACGTTGACGCGGTCCGCGCTCGTTCCCGGCGTCGTAGCGACGTCGACCCGCTCGAAGTAGCCGAGCGCTGTGACCCGCTGGCGTGAGCGTTCCATCAGCGTCTCGCTGAACTTCTCGCCCTCGTAGATCTCCATCTCACGGCGGATCACCTTGTCGCGCGTCTTGCTGTTGCCGTTGACCTCTATGCGATCGAAGTAGACGAGCGGCCCGCGGACGATCGGCACAATCACGTCGACTTCGTTCGACTCCATGTGCAGCTGGGTGTCGGGATTCGCGTTGACGTTGGCGTAGCCGTGGTCCCGGTACAGCGTCCTGACCGACCCCAAGTCCTCCAACAATTCCGCGCGGTTAAAAAAGTCCCCGGATTGCGCCCGGACCCGATTGCGCAGCTTGCGGCGGCCCCCGATCGGATCCACCTCCCGCCCCTCCGGACCCCGCTCGAAGATGCGGAATTGCCGGACCTTGAAGCGTGGGCCTTCCGTGATGGTGATCGACAACTCAATCCCGCTGCGATCGGCGGTCAGCATCACGCGGGGCGTGTGCATCTGCACGGTCAAATAACCGCGGTCATAATAAAGCGCGTTGATCACCGCGACATCGCGCTCAAAGGCATCTTGCCGGAAGGGGCCCCCGCTACCGAAGTTGAGGAGGCTCGACTGGCCGGTGAACATCACCGCGCGCAGCTCATCTTCTGAGATGTTGTCGTTGCCGATGAAGGTGATGCGCTTGACGCTGACCGCGGCATGCTCGATCACCTTGAAGCGTACAATGACCTCATTGAGCTTCTGTGTGACGACTTCGCTCGCAACCTCCGCCAAGAAGTAACCCTTCTCAGCATACATGTCGCGTATCTTCTGGATACTGCGCGCGATTGCTGGCTGGCTGAGGATCGTGTCTTTCTTGAGCTCGATGGCTTCTTCGAGATCTTCGGCGTCGAGTTCCTGTAGGCCTTCGAACTCGACGCTCTTCACGTTCGGACGCTCCCGGACGATGAAACGCAGGGTCACCCCTGCGGCACCCCGCTCCATGTCGACTTCAATATCGTCGAAAAACCCAGCGGTCCATAGCTCCCGAACATCCTGAGCGAGCGCCTCCGGGGTGAAGGGTTGCCCTGGGCGTTCACGCAGATAGGCGAGCACATCTTGCTCAGCCACGCGCCTATTGCCCGCAATTTCGATCGCTGCGATAGGCTGATCCCGCGCGGCTTCGACCTCATCGGTTGCGGCGGGCTGCGCTGCCGCTGGAGGGCTCAGCGCAACGAATAGCAGCGTCGCGCCCAGGACCGCCACACTCCACATGAAGACAACTGCGAGGCGTTTGGGCGGGGTGTGCATGGGTTCGGTGAGCGGCTCGCGCGACGCAAGAAGGCGCCAAACGGGCGGAAACACGGGGCGCTCTGCGTAGCCCAGCACGTGCGGTTTCACAAGCGCCAGAGACAGGAAAGCGCGCTCGATCCTGTGTGTCCAGGGGCGGGGCCGGGAGGGTCAGCGTCCGGCGCTATCGGGCTGCTGCCGGGTGGCGAGCCGAGGCGGTCATTGGATGGCCGGCTGGTGCTGCCCGTTGCCAATTGTTTGCCACTTCTTACGGAAGAGGGGTACCGACCGCGCACTCCATCTTCGGAGGACACGAAGAGGTTGACAGTTGGCGCAACGACGCAAGGACCAGGCATCGAAGGACGTTCCCCCAAAGCTCCCCGAGCCCGAGGGGGCCGCGCTTCATGAACTCACCCAGACGCGTTACCTGAACTACGCCCTGAGCGTGATCACGAGCCGCGCGCTACCGGACGTGCGTGATGGCTTCAAGCCGGTTCAGCGCCGGATCCTCTACACCATGTATCAGCAGCGGCTTATGGCCGATGCAAAACACCGGAAGTGCGCCAAGGTGGTCGGCGACGTCATGGGTAACTTCCACCCCCATGGCGACTCGTCGATTTACGACGCGCTCGTGCGCATTGCGCAGCCTTTCAGTTTGCGCATGCCACTGGTCGACGGCTCAGGGAACTTCGGGTCGCTCGACGGCGACGCCGCAGCGGCGATGCGCTACACCGAGTGCCGGCTGACCCCGGTTTCCGGTGAGGTGCTCACTGAGCTCGCGCAAGAGACCGTCGACTTTCGACCGAACTACGACGGGACGCGCGAAGAGCCAGTCGTGCTCCCGGCGCGCTTGCCGATGCTCCTAATC
>JBDKJZ010000254.1:0-7886 GCA_039796375.1 Pseudomonadota bacterium | reverse complement strand
GTCCTGGCTCATCTTGTCGATTTCGTCGAGTAGAACCAGAGGATTGTTGGCGCCGACCTTCTTGAGGTTCTGGATGATCTTGCCGGGCATCGCGCCGATATAGGTCCGCCTATGCCCACGTATCTCAGCCTCATCACGCACACCACCCAAGGAGATCCGAACGAATTTCCTGCCCGTCGCCCGCGCGATGCTCTTGGCCAGGCTAGTCTTGCCGACGCCCGGTGGACCCACGAAACACAAGATTGGCCCTTTCAGTTTGCGCGTCAGGGCTTGAACGGCGAGGTACTCAACGATGCGTTCCTTGCACTTTCGCAGGCCGTAGTGGTCCTCGTCGAGAATCGCCTCCGCTTCCGGGATATCGTAGTGCTCTTCGGTCTTCTCGAACCAGGGAAGAGCCATCACCCAGTCGATATAAGTACGAACAACCGTAGCCTCCGCAGAAGTCGGATGCATCATCTTCAGCTTCTTGAGTTCCTTCTCGAGCTTCCCCGAAGCCTCGTCGCTCATCTGCTTCGCTTTCAGCTTGTCTTCGAGCTCTTGAAGGTCGTTCTTGAACTCATCCCTGTCCCCCCCGCCCAGCTCCTTCTGAATGGCCTGCATTTGCTCATTCAGGTAGTATTCCTTCTGGGTCTTCTCCATCTGCTTCTTGACGCGCGAACGGATCTTCTTCTCAACCTGGAGAATCTCGATCTCGGCCTGCATCAGTTCGTAGAGTCGCGTGAGCCGTTGCTTGGCGACGCTCATCTCCAACAGACCCTGGCGGTCAGCGAGCTTGATGGTTGGTAGGTTAGCTGCGATCGTATCGCTCAACTTGCCAGCGTCGCTGATGCTTTGGACGCTCATCAGCACTTCCGGCTGAACCTTCTTGTTCAGCTTGACGTAGATCTCAAAGGTGCTTTGCACGCTTCGAATCAATGCCTCGACTTCGACGTCAGCTTCCGCCTGTTCGATGACCTCCTCGGCCTCAACCAAAAAATAGTCCCGTGTCTCAATGAAGCGCTTCACCCGCGCCCGCTTCTTGCCCTCAACCAATACTTTCACGGTACCGTCCGCAAGGCGCAGCAGCTGCACGATGCTACCAATCGTACCCTCAGCGTATATATCCTCTGGGGTGGGGTCGTTCGTCTTGGCGTTTCGTTGCGCCGCCAGGAAGATCTCCTTCTCCCGGCTCATCGCTTCATCTAGAGCCGCGATACTCTTCTCGCGTCCCACGAAGAGCTGGCTGACCATATGCGGAAAGACAACGATGTCTCTCAACGGCAGCGCGGGCAAACTGCGCCGTCCGCCCGTACTTGGTTTTTCGTTGTCACCTTTGAAGAACATTGCTTGCCCTCGCTACGTGTTGCGCCGAACCGTAGGGTTCGCCTGCAACCTCAAAATTGGACCGCACGGACTCTCGCTGCGCGGTCGCGCGACGGCGACTACGCAAGCTAGCCCGTGTAATTGACTTCACGCCGTGGGTCAGGCTCCCGCGAGCTCCGACTCTTTTTCGTTCTCATAGACAACCAAGGGCCGCTCGCCCTTATTGATTACGTCCTCGCTCACGACGATTTCCTTAACCCCTGAAGTGGAAGGAATCTCATACATAATGTCGAGCATGCTCTCTTCCAAGATCGCGCGGAGGCCCCGCGCGCCGCTTTCGCGAGCGAGGGCCTTCACCGCAACCGCCTTCAGGGAGCCAGGGGTAAAGGTCGCCTTGACGCCATCCATCTCAAACAGCTTCTGGAACTGCTTAACCAGGCTGTTCTTGGGCGTGCTGAGGATATCAATCAGTGCCTCCTCAGTCAGCTCGTGAAGCGTCGCTAGCACCGGTAAGCGCCCGATGAACTCTGGGATCAGGCCAAACTTGAGTAAATCCTCCGGCTGAAGCTGCTCAAACAGCTGCCCCAGCTTCATCTCCCTCTTACTCTTGATCTCAGCGCCAAAGCCTAGCCGACTCTCGCCGACACGCCGCTGGATGATCTCCGGCAAGCCGACAAAAGCACCGCCACAGATGAACAAAATATTCGAGGTGTCGATCTGCAGAAAATCTTGCTGCGGGTGCTTGCGCCCTCCCTTTGGAGGCACGTTAGCCACTGTCCCCTCAATGATCTTCAGCAGGGCCTGCTGGACGCCCTCACCAGAGACGTCACGGGTGATGGACGGGTTGTCACTCTTTCGGCTGATCTTGTCGATTTCGTCGATGTAAACAATGCCGCGCTGCGCTCGTTCCACGTCGTGATCGGCGTTCTGAAGCAGCTGCACGATGATGTTCTCGACATCCTCACCGACATAGCCTGCCTCGGTGAGCGTTGTCGCGTCGGCGATCGCGAAGGGAACTTTGAGTATCTTCGCCAGCGTCTGCGCCAACAACGTCTTGCCGCTTCCAGTTGGGCCCAGCAGCAGAATGTTACTCTTGGTGAGTTCCACTTCCTCCTGGTTAATCCGCGAGTCGATCCGCTTGTAGTGGTTGTAGACCGCAACGCTCAGGATCTTCTTGGCGCGATGCTGACCCACCACGTACTCATCGAGAATCTTTTTTATCTCGTCAGGACGGGGCATCGGCTCACCACCGCCATTGGGCTCGTCCTTTTCGACCTCCTCGGCGATGATGTCATTGCACAGCGCTATGCACTCATCACAGATGTAGACAGTGGGGCCCGCAATAAGCTTCTTCACTTCCTTTTGCGACTTCCCGCAGAAGGAGCAACACAGGTTTCCGTTTGAATCGTCGCGTCTGCGCTCCACTTGCCGTCCTCAAAGACCTCATTGGCCCGGTTCTGACTCACTCGGCTCGTCTGATGCCGAACTAATTTCACCGGAACCACTGGCCCCGGTGACCCGCTTCAAATCCGACGCGCGATGCGCCGCAAACTCACACCACTAGCTTTGGGCAGTCTAGAACCCACCGCCCTCTGCCGCAAGCAATCGGCAGCAGCGGTACTCAACCCTAGGGTCGCCATGCCCACCCGGGGGCCGGCCGTACCGCGAGGCGCAGGTCAAAATTCACGTAGTCCGGGAGGCACGGCTCGCGCAAGCGAGACCGCCAGCACTCTGACGGTCTCCCAGGCGGCGGGGTGTTGGTGCCCTATTCAGCCTTCTTCTTCCGGCTCTTAGGCTCGAATACCTCATCGATCAGGCCATACTCTTTAGCCTGCGCAGCGCCCATGTAGAAATCGCGCTCGATATCCTCCACGATCTTGCTCTTTGGCTTGCCTGTCGCGTCCACCAGGATCTGGGTGATGACCTCTTTGGTGTGACGGATCTCACGCGCTTGGATTTCAATATCCGTCGCCTGACCGCGCGCACCGCCAAGCGGCTGGTGAATCATTATCCTCGCGTGAGGCAGTGCGAAGCGGCTGCCCTTGTCTCCGGCTCCAAGCAAGAGCGCCCCCATGCTGGCGGCTTGACCGATGCAAATCGTGCTCACTGGGCAGCGCACGTATTGCATCGTGTCGAAGATCGCTAGGCCAGCCGTCACAACACCACCCGGAGAGTTGATATAGAGCTGAATGTCCTTGTCGGGATCTTCGCTCTCCAGAAACAAGAACTGGGCGACAATGATGTTCGCGACGTCATCGTCGACACCGCTGCCCAGAAACACAATGCGGTCCTTCAACAACCGGCTAAAAATGTCCCAGGTCCGCTCGCCGCGGTGGGTGGTTTCCACGACATGGGGGTAAATTAGTGCGCCTTGGGTGCGCTGCATCAGCGCGCGACCTTCGGGGCTCTCAAGCGACTCTAGCGCCTGACGGCGATTCTCTGGAATTCTGTTCACTTGTCCTCCGCAGGCGTTTCAGCGTCAGTGATCTTGGACTTGGACTGGATAATGTCCAGTACCTTGTTCTCGAGGATCATTCCGATCAGCATTTCACGCTTGCTCTTCTCGCGATACTCAGCCCGGACCTTGGCGATATTCTTGCCCGACTGATCGGCGAGTTCTTTCAGTCCCTCTTCGATTTCCTTGTCACCAATCTTTAGGCTCTCACGCTTTGCAATCTCGGCCATCAGGAGGCCTGCGCGGACCTTCATTTCGCTGTCCGCGTGAATTCGCGCGCGAAGCTCTTGGGGTAAGCGAGCACTCTGGGCGCCACGCGTTTTGGCTTGGGCAAGCATTTCCTGCTCAGTGACTCGGCTTTGCTGCTGCACGAGGGACTGCGGGACCTCGATCGGGTTCGCCTTGACCAGCTCGGCGACGATCGCTTCGGCGAGTCCGTTCTCCGCGGTTTCCTTCAAGCGCTTCTCGATGTCCTCCTTCAGTGCGGCCTTTAGGTCACTGAGGGTCGCATAGTCCCCGAGATCCTTAGCAAACTCGTCGTCGAGTTCCGGCAGCACGCGCGCCTTGAACTCCTTCAGGCTCAGCTTGAACGTTGCGGTTTTTCCCTTGAGCTTGGGATTCGGGTGGTCCAGCGACAGCTTGACGTCGCATTCAGCGGTCTCGCCTGCCTTCTTGCCAAGGAGGGCCGCCTCGATCTCGTTGAGGATTTGCCCGGAGCCTAGCTCGGCGTCCAGGTTCTTTGAGCCAGCTTCGTCTATGGTCGCGCCGTCTACGACGACGTCAAAGTCGATCGTGATAACATCACCCGCAGCGGCACCCCGGCCGTCCGTCACTGGCTCGAGCGTCGAGTTCGCCCGACGCAAGGTCTGGAGTTCGGCGTCGACCGCCATTTCGTCAGCGACGCTCGAAGGGCGAGTCACTTCGAATCCATCGTACTTGATGTTTGGTATCTCTGGGACGATCTCGACTCGAGCCTTATACGAGAAGGGCTTGTTGGCTTTGACCGGATTGCTCTCGATGGCGGGTTGGCTCACGACCTGCACGTTCTGGGCAACGATGGCTTGGTCGTAGGTCTCCTCGACCAAACGCTGGGCGACATCGCGCGCGACGCGCGGCCCAAACATCTGCGTGAGCACGTGGATAGGAGCCTTTCCTGGACGAAAGCCGCTGATCTTCGCGGACTTCGAAATCTCGCGATAAGCCTTGTTCAATTCCGAGCTGACACGCTCGGCATCGACCTCAACGGCGAGTTCAAGAAGGACGGGACTGAGTTTTTCTGCTGCAACCTGCATTTTAGGGCGTTCTCCCCTGCCACGGCCCAGGCGGCAGGTCAAGCCGATCCACGGGACTTCTCCCCTATGAGAAGCTTCTCAGGTTATTGATGTAAAATAGAAGGCCCGCACAGGAGACAGTCTGTGCGGGCCCAAGGGGCGCCGAGCAACGGCAGTGATAGGAGTGCGGCTCGGGCGCCAAAGTCTTTGAGCGCTGCGCTCTATTCGCCGTCGTCGTCCTCGAATTCCTCACTCTCGGCTGCGGCGAGGGCCGCCTCGAACGGGTCCAAGTCAAAGTCGTTATCGAACGGTATCGGCTCCGCTATGTCATCCAAACTCCACCCGGCCCGCAGTCCCGGTCGGATGTTGTCTCTCGTGAAATCGTCGAATGATCGGTATTTGGGGGACATGGAGTCTCCTGAGGTAGAACCTCGGTTCACTACGTTTCTTCGAGTGCCCTCCCGATGTGGGCGTCGCCGCCAACCCAGGGTCTCACTCTTGCCTACATCTGCTCACAGAATACGACAGCGTCTCCAGAACACCAAAAAATCGGGCGCTTTTGCCTCGATTTCGATAAGGATACCCCGCTGATGGCCCGCGCGAACATCATCGCGATTGCGAATCAGAAAGGTGGCGTCGGCAAGACCACGACCTCAGTCAACTTGGCGGCGAGCCTCGCCGCGGCGGAGAAGCGCACTCTCCTGGTCGACATGGATCCGCAGGCCAATTCGACCAGCGGGGTGGGCATCGCTCCGAACTCCGTCAGCAAGACGATCTATGAAGCGCTCCTGGGCGAAGCCACGCTGGCCGAAGTCACCCAGAAGACTAAGCTCGAATGGTTAGACATCGCGCCTGCGAGTCAGCATCTGACCGCCGTGGAATATGAGCTGTTCGAGGGGGAGGAGCGCGGCTGCCATCTGCGACGGCTCCTGCATGAGCAGGCCGCGGAGAAATACGACTACATCGTCATCGACTCTCCCCCTTCGCTGGGTGTGCTGACACTGAACGTCTTGGCGGCCGCCGATCGGGTGATCGTACCTTTGCAGCCTGAGTACTACGCTCTCGAGGGCATCACCTACCTCATCGCGACAATCGATCGCGTGAAGCAGTCGCTGAACCCGGACCTGAAGATCGAAGGGCTGGTGCTCACAATGTGGGATCCGCGTAACCGCCTAGCGCACCAAGTCGCCGATGAGGTGAGAAAACACTTTCGGGTGTTCAACACCGTGATCCCTCGGAACGTGCGGCTCAGCGAAGCCCCCTCCCATGGGGTCCCGGTCATTTTGTACGATGTGCAGTGTAAGGGTACGGTGGCGTACATGAGCCTCGCACGGGAGTTCCTGGAGTCATGAGCGCCCCCAAACCGCGCGCGCTCGGCCGAGGGCTCGATGCTCTGCTCGGTGGTTCGCCGACGAGCGCTGCCCCCCCTCCCCCGGAGACCGCAACGCGAAGCGACGTTTTCAGTTGTGCGCTGGAAAAAATTGTCCCCAACCGCGGGCAGCCCCGTCGCCACTTCGAAGAGAAAGCGCTCGAAGAACTGGCGCAGTCGATCCGCGAGCATGGGTTGATCGAAGCGCTCGTGGTACGTCGCATTCGGGGCGAAGACCGTTTTGAGATCGTCGCCGGCGAGCGCCGCTGGCGGGCATCGCAACGCGCTGGGCTACGCGAAGTCCTGGTCATCGTGAAAGAGCTCGATGACAAGAAGGCTTTCGAAATCGCGCTGATCGAAAACGTCCAGCGCGAAGACCTGAATGCCATCGAATTCGCGGAGGCGCTGCGGGTGTTGCTCGACGACCACGGCCACACCCAAGAATCGCTGGCGCAGGCAGTGGGCAAGGACCGAACTACGATCACCAACGCGCTGCGACTGCTGAAACTCCCCGAGGCGGTCCGCAAGCTGGTGATCCACGGCGAGCTCAGCGAAGGTCACGGCCGGGCGATACTGGGCGCCCCGGATGACAAGGCGATGCTCCGAATCGCGGAGTTAGCGGCGAAGAAGAAGCTGAGCGTGCGCCAGACCGAAGCAGAGGTTCGCGCGGTGCGCGAAACCCCCAAGGGAAAGCTTGGCAAGTCCGCGTCCACCAAGGACCTTGAGCTTCGCCTCGCTCGGAAGCTAGGCGCCCGCTGTGAGGTCAAAGACCGTGACGGCAAGGGCGAACTCGTTGTCCACTATGGGGACTTGGACGAGCTCGACCGGATTTTGGACCTCATTCTCTAGAGTTCAGCGAGTGCCTTCTTCGCGGCAGCCTGAAGTTTCGGGTTGTCAGTCGCTAGCGTGGCTGCTCTTTCAAGTGCCGCCCTGGCTGCCTTCTTGTCGGTCTTCACGAGGCTCTTGCCAAGATAGTATTGGGCGGTGGCAGATTCTGGGTCAACCTCCGTGGCTTTCTTGAAGTCAGCCTGTGCGCCGCTGGAATCGTCTAGGCTGCCCCGGCAGACTCCTCGGCGCACATACAGCTCACTCTTCGCGTCGATCACGAGGGCCGCATCGATAGCCGAGACGCACGCAGCGTAGTCGCCCAGTCGGCCCAGCGTGTCGGCGACCGAGTTCAGCACAGCCACGCTCTTTGAGCTGGCCAGCTTCTTCAGCTGCACCCTAGCCGCGTCCTTCTGACCGGCTTCGGCGAGCGCCTGCGCGTAGCTGAAGCGCAGCTCCTCGTCGGACGGGCTCGCGGCGACCACTTTCGCGTAGACCGCCGCGGCGCCAGCCGGATCGCGGCCAAGCATCAGACTTAGGGCCTTGTTTTGAAGCAGCCCGGGTTCTTCCGGTGCGTATTTGAGGCCCGCCTCAGTGATCGCTAGCGCGTCATTGGCGCGGCCGGTGTCTAGCATCAGGGCTGCCAAGTTCAGGCTGGCCTCGG
>JBDKJZ010000253.1:0-7888 GCA_039796375.1 Pseudomonadota bacterium | reverse complement strand
GGTTCGTGGACGCTGCTGCGTCAGAAATTGTCGTTCCTGGGTTCGTTCCATCGGGCAACGTGGCGCCGCTCGGAAGCGTCTCAGCTGACGGTGGAAGCCCCGAGCCCGAACCGTCGTTCGACTTCAACGACGGTCGCGACAAGTTTGACCACACTGGGGAAAGTGTCACCTACCACGGCTTTGGCGGCTTCGATGAGTTGCCCGCAGCGGGGGATGAGTTCGACTGCGGAACAGAAATGGTGCCGCAGCGCATCTCGCGGGTGCAGCCGCAAATCGTGGAAGAGCCCGCCCACTACCTCTGCGCTCAAGACTTGATCGCCGTGCGCCGCTACGTCGCCCCCGAACAACGCTTTGGCGCTTTCGGCGAGCCTCAGCCGGTTGAAACCCCGACGGAACGTTGCGAGAGCGATGAGCCGCGGCACAGCGGATCCATCACCCTGCCCGCGGATGTCCACCTGGTCGGTGAGGGCGTGACCCTTCCTGACGACGTGAGCGCGCTTGGGCTGCCCTCGATCTACGAGGACTTCGCTTTCACCTTCGGCGACGAGGGGGAGAACAGCCTGCTCGATGGCCAGGTTGTGGTGAGCGGGTCGAATGTGCTCGCTGGCCTCACGATTTGTGCGCAGGACGCCATCCTGATCGCCGGCCCAGGGCCGGCGACGACTTCGGTCATCGAGGTCCCGCTGTACGACGCTGGCAACGTCTTGATTGATCGCGTCCAGGTCGGAAGCGGCGGCGCCTTTTTCGTGACTGAGGGTCCCAGTGGCTCGATCGGGATCAGCTTCACGGATGATGCCTTCGCGCCGACGGCCGACATCGCGCAGGGTACGGCGCTTACGGTGCGTGACTCATGGATTGACGGAATGTCCGACATCGGAATTCTGTTTGGTAATGAGGATCTCTTCGCTTGTTCCACGCCTGCATGCGCTGTGGCAATCGAAGTAGCTGAGGATCCTCCGAGTCTCGCCATCGAAACTACGGTGGTCTCGGGATTGGCGTCGGGCACCGGCGTTGGCATCCAGGCGGAGAACACTGGCGGCACGCTCGACATCACGGGTGGTCTCACCGTTAGTGACGTCGAATCCGGCTTGTACCTCAACTCTAGCGCTGACGTCACGATCGACGGCTGCGACATCGCTGACGTCGACACCGGTATCCACATGACCGGGAACACGGGTTCGTTCACCGCCAGCGGAGCCTGCGACGTCTCGGGCGCCACGACCGGACTCTCGATCGTCAACGGAAGTACCGGTGACCTCACCTTCGAGGGGTCGGTGGATGTCGGCGCCAGTGATGACGGCATTGTCGTCAACGCGAGCTCCAGCGTGGTTTCGTTCGCTTCAACTGCGACTTTTGCAGTCACTGGTGCAGGCTCTACCGGCGTTCGCTTGGTGGGGAGCTCTGGCGAAGTCACCTTCCAGGGTTGGGTGGAAGTTGACGCTGCCGCGACTGCCTCGACCGGCCTATGGCTGCAAGACAGCTCCGGGCAGGTGTCTTTTGAAGGCGGCTTGGACGTAGACGCCGACGGCGATGCGGTCAGTGTCTCCGGCTACGGGTTCTTGGACGTCTTCAGTGCTGACGACCCGGAAACTGAAATGGTCGTCGAGATGAACATCTTGTCCAGTTCCGCTGAGTCCGCGCTCCTTGGAACCCTGGACGAACAATCCAACATCTTCATCGAGGGAGCGACAGCGACCGGGGGCGTCAATGTGACGACGTCGGACTCAAACGGAACAGATGCGACGCAAATCGACATTCAGGGATCGACTATCACTGGCGGCGTTGCATTCACCCGAAACAACCTCGCTGGTCAGCTCTGGGTGACCCTCGTGGATAGCACTCTGAGTGACGGGCTTGGGCTCTCCATCACGGACAATGAGACCTCAACGAATCATCTGCCCGTCTGCGCAGAAGTGCACGGTAACACCTTCGAGACGCCAAACACTACGGATGATGAAGTGTCGGTAAGTAGCCACGTTTCGGTCCAGTGGTTCGACCTGGTTGACGTGAACTCGGCAGACTCGGCGACCGAAGTTGTCGAGCAACTCATCCTCGAGAACCCCAACCTCGGAATCAACGAAGTCACGGTGCCCAGCCTGAGCCGTCTAGTTGCGACCTGCGCAGAGCGCACGGCGCCCGACGCTCCGATGATCCCAGAGTGACCCAGGCGTCCCTCCCGTCGCGGCTCCGCTAAAACGGAGCCACTGAGCGGCACCTAAATAGCGAAACCCGCGGAGCCCATTCGGCCCCGCGGGTTTTCTTTTTGCCTGCGTGTCGCCTGCCAGGTGCAGCTCGACACCGCTCACTCAGTACCGCAACGCGAGCGTTGTACTACCTGGCACCGCGTGGCGTAGCCGGGTCCAACGCTAACTTCCGAGTAGGCTTAGTGCTGAGCTTGAGCGCTCGGTGTTGGCGTAGCGCCTCCTGCTTCGACTGCGCTCTCACCGGTGCCCACCTCGATCAGCGTGTCGATGGCTTCTAGCGTCCGCTTGAGACGGATCTCAGATTGTCGAAGGTGCTTCTGCTCGCCCTCGACGCGCCGTTGCTCGTTTTCAAGGTCACGCAGCTTCTCCTTGATTTGATCTCGTTCCGTCTTCAGCGCTTGCAGGTCAATAGCCACCGTGATTCTCCTTGGGTCTGACGAGGATACTCGGATCCGACCCGGAACCAAGCGGGAAGGCGCTTGATTCTCACGGGGGTCCGCTACGGGCCGGAGTGTTTAACCGCCGACGACGCGATTTCGCCCGCCATTTTTCGCCTCGTAGAGGCGCGAGTCTGCCAGTTGAACCAGCTGCTCGGGTCCCGGATTCTCGAGGCAGGTGAGGTTGGCGCAGCCTAAAGAGATCGTGACGGCAATATCTTGACCGTCGAAGCTGGTCGGGGTCTCCGCCACCGCCTTGCGTAACCGCTCAGCCGCGAGCACCGCGCCGGGTAGGGAAATGCCCCTGAGCAGCACCACGAACTCTTCACCTCCGTAGCGCGCGAGCACGTCTTCTGTGCGCACTTGCTCAGTCAGGACCCGCGCGGTGTTCTTGAGGACGGCGTCGCCGGCAGGGTGACCGAGCGTGTCATTGACCCGCTTGAAATGGTCGATGTCCAAGATGAGCAGGGACAGCTCCGTCACATGGCGTAGGGCGAAAGAAACCTCACCTAGCAACTGTGCCGCGAAGTAGTGTCGGTTAAAGACCTGGGTCAGCGCATCACGAACGCTTGACTCGTACAGGCGTTTCAGGACTTGCTCCTCATCTCGACTGGCAACAGAGAGTCGGAAGCTGACGCGCGGTCCGAACTGTAGGGTGTCACCGTTCGACAGCTCGGCGTTGGTCACCCGCCGCCCATTGATGTAGGTTCCGTTGCTAGAGCCGAGATCTTCGATCCAATACTTCCGACCTTTCTTGACGATGTGCGCATGATGCCGGCTCATGCCCTGGTCGTCGATGCAAGCCGAGTTGTCCGGATGCCGACCGACGGTAAAGCTTTCACCATCCAGCGCGTGCACTTGCCCGGCGTTGGCTGAGTCGATGCGCACGATCAGCGTCCGATCGCGCTCTTCAGGACGCGCCTGAAAGCGTTGGGTTACGGTGAGTGCGCCGCGGCGCTGAAGTTTGCCTGAGCTCGCGCGGGTGCTGGAGAACTGCTCCGCGCCCTGAGCTGGAGCCGAGTCGCTCACCAGCTGACCGCCGGGAAAGGTCTACCGGGCTTGGCCAACATGTAGCCCTGTAGCAAGTCGCAGCCCAGCTCGACCAACATTTCGCGCTCTTCGCGTATCTCAACCCCTTCGCCGACGACCAGCATGCCCATGTCTTTACACAGGTCCGTCATCGAACGAATCAGCTTCTGACGCGTGCGACTCAGGTGCACGTCGCGGATGAGCGACATGTCTAGCTTGACGATTTCGGGTTCAAGCAGCGCGAAGCTCGTCAGCCCAGCATACCCCGCGCCCAAGTCGTCAACCGCAATACGGAAACCCATTTCGCGCAGCCGAGCGACGCGGCCGCGCACGTCCTTGACGTTATCTAGGCTCGATCGTTCGGTGATCTCGAGCACTACGCGACGGGCGATCTTCGACAGCGGGGCGTCTCCTGACAGCAGCTTCTCATCCAACAAGTCGGTGGTGTGCAGATTGACGAACAGGGTCGCTTCGGGTGGCGCGTGGATCATGGGCTCCGCGGAGCGATCTCGGATCGTACGGCCTAACACGTCCAGCTGACCTAGGCGCTCGGCCGCATCCAACACGGCGCCCGGGTGAGGCAGTGACTTTTCATCACTGCGCAGCAGCGCTTCGTAGCCGAAGACGACGCCTGAATCTGCGTGAACGATCGGCTGGTAGGCCATCCATAGGGATCCGAGTGCTCGCGAAAGGCTCTCTTGCAGGGACTGCAAGTCGTGACTGGCCTTCAAGTCGTGCCCGAGAAGCTCAGCCGCTTGCCGCTTCATTTGTGCCATGCGACGCAGACACGCGGCTTTGTCGACGACCTCCTCCAAGGTCTGCATGTCTACCGGTTTGGTGAGGTAGTGGAATGCGCCGTACTCTAGAGCCTTCACGGCTGTGGCTACTGCGGGTTCACCGGTGATGAGCACGACGGGTACATCCGCGTCGATGTCGCGCACTGAGCGCAGCAGCTGGATGCCATCCCACCCAGGCATCGCGATATCACTTAGGACTACATCGAACGCCTGGGTGCGAAACAGTTCATGCGCCTTCCGACCATCTTCCGCGGTTATGACCTCGTAGCCCTTGGCCTGCAAAAGGCGCTGAATTCCCCGCCGGAGGATAGTCTCGTCGTCGACGACTAAGACCTTTCCCTTGCTGCGATCGCGCGTGGAAACGCGGCGACTGCCGTCGGACTCAGGGTCAGAGCCTCCGAGTGCCTCCGGTTTCGGGACCGGGGCTGAGTAAATTGAGAGATCGGCGGCCGAGGCCATAGCCCGAACGAACGGCACCGGGGTCTATTCCTGAAGTGGAATGTGATACGACCACCGAGACGAAACTAGTGGAGGCCAAAACCTAGTGGCGCGAAGAACGAAGGCTGAGGTCATCAGCACCCCTAAAGTCGCAGAAGGCGCATACCACCTCACCTCCGGTGATATGGCGAGGCTGCTGCATGTGGACTTGAAGACGATTCACAACTGGCTCAGCCAAGGTCACATCCAGGCTCGACGAACTGAAGGTCGCCATCTTCGCTTTAACCGGACTGAGGTCGTTCGTTTCATGCGTCGTTACGGCTATTCGCTGCCTGAGACGCTGGGCCTGGCGCCGCCACGGGTCGTGCTGGACCGTGCGAAGGACGGCAAGCTCGCCGGGTTGAAGGGGCTGCGTCAAGGATTCGAGCTGACGATTTGCGAGGGGCTCTATGCCTGCGCCCTGTTGGTTGCTGCGGGTGATCAGGAACTTGTTCTGGTGGACTTGGATGAGCGAGAGCACAAACCACTGAAAGAGTTCGTCTCAGCGCTCCGCGCTTGGCCGCTATCGGCGGGGGTGGTTCTAGTCGGGGTATCGAGCCGCCCCGCAAGCCGACGGGCTTTTCTTCGCTGGGGTGGGGACGTCGCTGTCCCGGCGGGTCAAGAAGCTGATCTGCGATCCGTGGCGCTGTGGATGGTCGGCGCCAGCCCGAGCGCCCCGGCCAGCGCTGAGTTGTCCGCTTCTTTGGGCAGCCCATCGAAGTGACCGCGGCGAAGACCGGGCGTTATTCGCTCTCTCTCACCTCGGCTGGGACGTCGTCCAGGATGAAGGCACGCAGAGCCCCGCGCGTGTTCACCCTGAAGTAGGCGCGCTCGACGTGGCGTCTGGCCCCGCGAACTTCATTGCTGAGGTAGCTCATCGGATCACGGCGCTGCTCTCTGAGCGGGGTGGTGACGACTTTCTGCAGCCAGGCGCCGGGCGCTACAGGGACGGTGGCTGCGGTCTCCCAGATCGTGCCGGGGCCCGGGTCCAGCTGAGTAAACTCCGCGTCGGGGACGTCCTTGAGGCTCACCCACTTATGCCCCGAGAAGACTAGCCAGGTCGCCTTGCGAGTGCCGCCGGCGGTTACGGTCTCTGAAGCCACCAGTCGGACCAGCAACGGCGGTCTCACTCCCAAACGAGCGTCCCTGTCAGGGCGTGGCTCAGCATGTCCCTCTGGCCCAAAGAGAGCTCCTCGGGTAGCTCACCTTTTCTAAACAGGCGGACTTCCGCGATTTCTAGCGGGTTCTTGGGGCGAGTGTGGGGCTCCTCCACCAGCGCGCGAACGACGACCGTGACGCCATGAAAACGATAGTCGCGCTCAGGGGCGCTGTAGACGCCTTGCAGCTGGCCGAGTGATACGACCCTGGCTCCAGCTTCCTCAAGCAGCTCACGCGCGATGCAAGCGCGCAGCGTCTCGCCCCATTCCAACGTGCCTCCGGGCAGCGCCCATGCACCCGTGTCACGGCGCCGAATAAGCAAAGTGCGACCGTCGTGCGTCGTCGCGACCGCCACCACGGCGAGCACCGGATGCCGAAGCACATGACGGGCGGCTTCTTTGGTGATAGCAAGGGCCGCCTTGGGGACTCTTGATGCGCCCGGAAGCTTGGCGATAAACTCAGTGAGGTTGAACGGCAGATTCACTTGGAATGCGCTCACGGTAAGCAATTTGTGGGACCTCAGGTCTACAATATTTTCCCCACTCCCCAAATGGCACTGGACGGCGGCGGCACTCGGGCTCTTCGCGTGCCAAACCACTCAGGAGCCGCCTGGCGCCGGACAGACCCTCCGCGAGACCGCCGCCCCCGACCCAGGCGATACGTCTGGTGCGGCAGCGCCTACCGCACCCGAAATGGATTCCCTGAACGGGAGCCCCACGGCCAACTTGCCCTTCGAACCCACTGGAGAGCAGCTAGCGAGTATCGCTTGGCGCACTTGGATCTACACCGACACCGGCCCGAAGCGCACGCGCCTCGGCTATCTCGGGGCCGGGGAGGTGGTCGACGCGCAGGGGCCCGCGCTCGTGAACGCTGGCTGCCCAGGCGGATGGTATCGGATCAATCCGCGGGGCTTCGTGTGTATCGGCAAAGGCGCCACGACCGATCTGCGGCATCCAGTGGTCGTCGCTTCGCGCAGGCGCGCTGAGCGAACCCGCGCGCTCCCGCACGTCTACGCGATGTCTAAGCCCCAAGCGCCGCATTTGTACTTCAAGCTCCCCACCCGTGATGAACAGCAAGAGGTCGAAGGGGACTATGCCAGCGACGCCCTGGCCTGGCTGCAACATCACCGGCCCACGCCTGACGTGGCGCGCGGTGATTTCCTCGATATCGCCCCTGAAGCGCCTGCGTTCTTTCGTGAGGTGACCCAACTGACCAAACCCTACGGTACGAAACAGGGGCTCAGGTGGCGTGCGCACTCGGGGCAAGCCAGCGCTGAGAGCGGCTTCGCGGTGAGAGAATCATTCGAGCACGAGGGGCGCGCTTGGGGCTTGACGACTGAGCTCGATTTGATCCCCCTCGATAAGACTCGCGTCGTGACGCCGAGCGCGCACCGGGGAGTCGTGCTCGGTCCTGGCGAAGATTTGCCTGTTGGCTTAGCTGAAGAGGGCTGGGTCGCCCTCTATCAGCGCGATGGAAGCGGCGTGATGACCAGCGCGGGCGCGCTGCCAAAACGTACCCTCATCAAGTTCACTGGCGACCGCATCAAGCGCCAGGGTGTCCACTATTGGCCCACGACCGACGAGCGTTTCGTAACGGAGGTCGGACTCAAAATCCTGCGTCCTAGAAGCGATTTTCCAAGCGTAGCGATAGGGAGCCGCAAGTGGATTGATATCTCTCTTAAGCACCAAACGCTGGTGGCCTACGAGGGTCAGAAGGCCGTGTTTGTCACGCTCATCAGCAGCGGGGCAGGGGGCCTGGGGGATCCTGAGAAGGTGCCCTCTACCGT
>JBDKJZ010000252.1:0-7911 GCA_039796375.1 Pseudomonadota bacterium | reverse complement strand
GACCTCAACCGGAACTCGATGATACGGCATCACGACTGTGCGGCGTCTGACCTCAAGGATCACCGCGACGCTAGGGGCTCCGGCATAGGTCGTCCGATTTGGAGGAGGCTCCAGCGAGAGCTGCCGGGTGACAATGCCCTCGCCTAAGCCAGTAACATCGAAGGGGGCGACGCGCACAAACTGAGTGACCTTGACCAGACTCGCTGGGCCACTCAGCTCAACCTGCTTGGGTTCAACTCGCAAGCTGTGGACTTCGACGTCAGCGCCCAGCTGACCGCTGACGGAGCTTTGGACAGGTACGCTGCGCGTGATCGTGTCTTGCCATTCGAGCTGCAAGTTCGCAGGCTCGATCGAGCCAATGCGCATGCGGGGCGGAATATCGAACAAATCAGGAGTGAATTGCAGCTGTTCGGTCGTTCCGCTGCTGAGATCGAGCTCCACCCGCGGTGCGGAGCGGGCCAGCTCATCGAGGGCGCTTGAGCTTCCTTGCACGGCGACCTTCAAGGTGGGGGGAAGCGCCGTCATCAGCTCCCGCCCGCTGGAGCTAGGCGGCACTCGGACGTTCAGAACGAACTCCAGGGTCCTGGTCCGCTCATCTTCTTGGCTCCGCTGGTACGAAACCAGTACAAGCGCCAGCGCCAGACACAATCCCTTCAGGCCCAGGTTCTGGGTAAAAGCGCTCTTCACCCACGCGGTTATCCGGGTTCGAGAGGTCCGCCGCTTCATTGTTCACCTCCGCCGCCAGCACCCGGGCCCGCGCGTGTGCCCAAGCGTCTAGCTGCGTGCAGGTCGTCGTCGGGTGAATGGGCCTTCACCTCGCCGAACTCTGTAGCGGAGGAGGGCATTGGCCTCGGGGGGGGAATTGATGGCGCCTTTGCCGGGGTTGGGCGGTCGGAAGGGCGCTCGCCGGGGCTTGGGTCTTTGGTCTTCGGGGTCATGTGTCGCAGCGGAGTCCCTTCGGAGTGGCCGTCTTCAGCGGGCCGCTTCCGCAGGGGTTGGGGCTGACCGTTCGGGTCGTTATCCTTCTTCTGCTTCTTGGTCAGTTTACGGAGGGGGGCGGGGATTTCTTCGGTTTGAGGGTCGACGCGGTCGATAACACTCTGTCGAAGGGGAGCTGTGGCTTCCTCGTGAGTCGGGGCCGTTGGCGCCGGGCTGCGCACGCTCGCGGGAGGTTCGTCGCCTTCGAGCGTCTTTCGTAGGGGCAGCGCAGCGTCCACAGTAGCGGGCTCCTTGTTTGTGTTGTCGGCGTCAACGCTCAGCGCCTTGTCGAGGGCGATGCTCTTGCGATCCTCAGTGCCCGTCGCGAGCTCCGCCAGGGCCGGCTGGATTCGGCGTAGCAACCGCTGCCAAACGCTGAGCTGGGCGCGCTGCTTGCGTCGGCGCTTGGGTGCGAAGACGCTCTCCAGCGCTGACCTCAGTCGGTCACCGTCGAGGTTTGAGACGATATTGCCGTTGAAGCAGAAAGAGATGGTGCCGCGCTCCTCGCTCACGACGACCACCACGGCGTCAGTCTCCTCCGTGATGCCCATGGCCGCCCGGTGTCGGGACCCGAAGCTCAAGTCCATCACTCGCCCTTCGGGCATTGGAAAGAAGACGCCCGCCTTGGCGATTCGGAGGTCCCGGATAATCACCGAGCCATCGTGCATCTTGTTCATCCCCTCGGGTATGAACAAGCTAATCAACAAGTCCGGGCTCACTGCCGCATCAATCACGAAGCCGGTATGACTGCCGACAAACTCGTCCAGGTTGGCCTCTTGCTCAAACGTGATGATCGCGCCGATACGGTGGCGCGCCAACTGTGTAGCCGCCTCGACGATACTGTCGATCACCTCAGCTTCCAAGTTCTGTCCGCTGCCAAACTGTGCGCGCGCACCCATTCGGATCAACCCCCGACGAATGTCGCTCTGGAAGACCACCACGCCGATTAAGATTGCGCTTGAGAGCACGGCATTCAGCAGGGTGAGTACCGTGGCCAGGTGAAGCAGTTGAGCCACCACATACAGCAAAGCGACCAGGGCCAACCCTACACCAATTTGAAGCGCACGAGTCCCGCGGAGGACCAAGAATATGCGATAGAACACGTAGTACACGATCAGCGTGTCCAACAGGTCCCGGCCGAGCTCAGCGAGATCTTGCCCGCGCAAGTAGTCGATCAGCTCACTCAGCACCGCGCGCCTCCGCTGGGTCGATCGCGCGCAGCACGGCCAACGCTTGCTTCACGGGCGCCAGATCGTGCACCCGCACGACTTCCGCGCCGCGCATGACCGCAAGGAGGCTCGCCGCGATGGTCCCCCCGAGCCGCTGATCTGGCGGGGAGGGATCGACCGCTGCGATGAAAGACTTACGTCCGGGCCCGACGAGAATAGGTGCATTCAGTGAACGAAATTCGCCGAGTCGCCTAAGCAGCTCAAAGCAGTGCCTGGCGTTCTTTGAAAAACCCAATCCCGGGTCGAATAGAATACGGTTGGAACGGAGTCCCATAGTCAAGGCCACGGCGCGGGCCCGCTCCCAGTCGAGCGCCACATCCGTCACAATATCTGCGTAGTCGTCATCGGGCCACTCCGAAAATCCTCTCATTTCGGCCATCGGAGACCGGCTGTGGTTCAGCACCAGGGTCCCGCCTGCGGCGGCGGTCGCGCGCGCGAGCTCTGGATCCCGGAGGCAAGACACGTCATTGATCAGCTCGGCGCCACGGCTAAGCACCACGCGAGCGACCTCAGGGGAGGTGGTATCAACGGACACGACAGCGCCGAGCGCGCGGGCTCGCTCGACGCTGCGGCCGATGCGGCGGAGTTGTTCTGTCGCAGGCACCGGCAGCGCCCCGGGCTTGGACGACTCGGCGCCGATGTCGATCACGTCGGCTCCTTCTGCCAGAAGCCGACGAACTTGGCGTTCGGCCGCGGCTTCGTCGGTGAATTGTCCGCCGTCGGAGAACGAGTCAGGAGTGAGGTTCAGGACTCCCATTAACAACGGACGGCCCTCGTGCCGGGCCGCGGACAACAAGCCCCAAAAGTGCTCCACGCGTCTTGGCTAGCAAATACCGCGCCACCCGGCAACCATCGCCAACTTGCTGGCGCGGACGTCCTGGCAGGGCTCCTTGCGATGTCCGCGAACGCCAAGTACGGTTGCACCATCTCTACTTTAGGCTTCCGCGCTACTCCCAGAATCGGTCGAGAATGAAGACACGGGTCATTGCCGGCTGGCGTGCGGGGCTGCTAATCAGCTTAGTCGCTGCCACGTTGTTCACTTTGATCCAGGCTTGGGACCTGACGGTCGAGGCGTTTCGACCCGAATTCGGGCACAGGACCGCCATCAGCCTGCGAGTCCCCTACGGCGCGGTAGTGTTACCAGCCCGCGCGACTCGGGCGGAGCCCGAGAAGTCGGTGTTCTTCGACTCGCTGCACAACTTCGTCCCTGTGGGCACCAAGTTGAATCAACACGACCCGGCCCACGTCTCGGCGGTCGCTTATGAGCAGGCTCAGCGCCCCCCGACTCGCCTGCATTTGGCCTCGGTCTGGGTGCTGTTCTTCACGATGAGCATGGCCCTGCTTTCGTACTTGAGGAAGTTCGGACAGAACCGACTGAAGCTTCTGCGGGCCCAGGTCGGGATGTACGTCATCATTGCGGCGCTCCTCGGCGTGAGCGAACTGCTTCTGCTGTTTACCCAGCTGAGCGAGTTCTGGATCCCGCTGGCGGCCGTGCCGCTGTGGGTCGCGGCGAGCTTCGACAGGCGCACCGCGGTGGTGGTGACGGTGGTGACGTCGTTTGCCGTGGCGTCGCTGTTGCGCTTTGACCTGCTGGTGCTCACCGTCATGTTAGGCCAGGGCATGGGGGCCATACTCCTGCTGCTCGACCGCAAGCACAGTCGGGCGATGCTCCTGGCCGGTGCCCTCGCAGGGTTGAGCGGCGTATTGATGCTCTTGGCGATGACCCTGACGCTCGAAGGGCGCTTCGACGTGGTTGCGGACCTGTCGTCGCTCAGCGGCTCCCGGCTCATCGGTTGTCTGGGCGGGGGCGTGCTCGCCGGCGGACTTGGTGCGCTTTTTCGCTCAATGGCTGAGAGGACGCTTGGTCACGTTCCACGTGAGCGCCTGCACGACTTGACGGACCTCGAGCAGCCACTGCTCAAGCACATGGCGGAACACGCGCCCGGCTCTTGGGAACATTCGCGCGCGATGGCGAACCTGGCGGAGCAGGCGGCCAGCGCCATCGGAGCTGACGCGCTGCTCGTGCGCGTGGGCGCGTACTATCACGACTTAGGTAAGTCGGTGCGACCGAAGTACTTCGTTGAGAACCTGGCGCACGGCGAGCCTTCTCCCCACACCGAGTTGGAGCCGGAGATCAGCGCCGAAATCATTCGCTCCCACGTGGTGGAGGGGGCGAAGATCCTGCGTGACGGGGGTATCCCCGAGCCGGTAGTGGAGTTCTCGTACACTCATCACGGCACTCAGACCATCGAGTATTTTTGGAACAAGTGTAAGAAAGCGGGCAACCCTTCTGGGCTAACGGAGGCCGCCTTTCGCTACCCCGGGATGCGCCCTCAAACCAAAGAGACGGCAATCCTGATGCTCGTCGACTCGATCGAGGCGGCTTCGAGGACGATCGATCCGCCTGAGCGCGATCAGTTCGAGATCATGGTGCAGCGCGTCTTATTCACTAAGCTGCAAGCGGGGCTGCTCGACGACAGCGGCCTATCGATGCGCGACCTCAATACGCTCGTCACCCGGATGGCGGACACGCTCGTCAACATGCATCACCACCGCATCAAGTACCCCTGGCAAGTGACGCAGGCGGAGCAGTTTGGGGTTCCGTCTCGTGCGGTCTCGGAGCTGCCTCCTTCGAAGGCCCAGCGCGAGCCGGGGAACCCCCCAGCTCCCCAAGTCACGCCTCCCGAGCCCCCTACGAAAGCTGCGAGCGTGGAATCGGAAGCGTCAGAGACCCACGCGACCGCGGAGCCCGCGAACGTCCGGCGCTTTCCGATGAAGTCCGCCGACAGAACCCGTGGGCGCGGTCAACCGTAACGCTCGACCAGCTCGCAGATCTCGCTTAGCCCCTCCGGGCTGACTCCGGGGTGAACCGGCAGGCTCAAGACCTGAGCTGCTGCGCGGTCCGTTTCCGGCAACTCAGCATCCCTGCCAAACTCATGGAGGGCGGGTTGGCGATGAAGACCCGGGCTGTAGTAGACCCGGGCATCCACGCCGGCCCTTCTCAGCTCCAAGAGCAGCGTGTCTCGCTTCGCGCTGCGAATGGTATAGAGCTGGAAAGCGGGGGTGTTCCCGGGCCTCGTCCAGGGGCGGCCGACCGCCGCCAGGCGTTCGTCGTAGTACCGAGCGTTCTGTCGTCGTTGCGATAGCCACTTCGGCAACTTCTTCAGCTGCTCCACTCCGATGGCCGCGCATACTTCGCTCATTCGGAAGTTGAACCCGACGCTCCCGTGGAGGCCTGAGCTATCCCGGCCCTGATTGCGGACCTGGCGAAGCCTGGCCGCGAATTCGGTGTCCCGCGTGAGCACCATGCCGCCCTCCGTCGTCGTGAGGTTTTTTGATGGGTGGAAGCTGAAACAGGCCGTTCCCCAGGCGCCTGCGAACTGCGCCGAGCTTGGTTCTCCATCACTCACACTCGGCTCCGTAGCGGCCGAACACCTAAACTCAGCCCCGTGCGCTTGGGCAGCGTCCTCAATGAGGATGAGGCGCCGGCTGTTGCACAGTTCTGCGATGGGCTTCATATCGGCAAGTTGGCCGTAGAGATGGACCACAATCACGGCGCGAGTGCGCGGAGTCAACGCTTGGGCGATTGCCTGCGCAGAGAGAGTGTAGCTCTCCGGATCGATATCGGCGAACCTCGGTCTGGCGCCCACCGCGAGCACGGCGGACGCTGTGGCGAAGAAGGTGAACGCGGGTAGGATCACCTCATCGCCGGGTCCGACTCCGTGGGCAAGAAGCGCCGCCGTCAGTGCAGTCGTGCCACTGCTCGTAGCGATCCCGTGAGTGCTGCCCTGAAAGCTCGCAAAGGCCCGCTCGAAGTCGCGCACCCGTTCGCCCATCACAAGCTGCCCCCCGCTTAACACTGCCGTCACCGCCTGAGCCTCCTCCGAGCCCAACTGAGGCTGATTGATAGCAATTCGCATTCGGACCGGCAGCGTCACTCGCTCGCAGACTTCTCGGCAACCATTCACTCGGCGACAGGCGTCGGGGTCCCCAGCTCAAGGGTGGGGCCGGAGCGCTCAGCCGGTCCCTGGAGGAGGCAACGGACGGAGCCCAGTCCTCGATTTTCGGCTCTGACAAGATTTCTAGGGCGGCCCGGCGGGCAATATTCGGCCGGCTTTGCGCCAGCCTGAGCCCAACGGTACGTCCCTTGCTCACTGAAGCTCGCAGGAACGGAATTCGAGCCCAATTTCCACGGAACCCGACAGACATCGCCCGCTTCGGCGCGTCGCTCGGGTGTGAACCAACGGCACATGTGGCCGCGAACTGTAGTTTTTTTACTCCACTCTCATGTCTGTCGCCCACACAACTTGTTTGCCTCGCCCGTCCGCAGGGACGTTCACGCCCAAGCCCATGGCCGAAAGCACCCCACCCCTGTGGGCCGGCAGCGAGCCCGATAGCGCTGAGACTGGAATTCAGTTCCCGCGAATCGGCATCCTCAACGACTACGTCCGTATCCCATTTGCCAACGGATCGTCCTTCGCGTCGCAGTTTTTGTACCGCGAGTTCAGTCGACTCGGTTCGCGTGTCACGGTCATTGGACCGTCCGATCCGGAGGGAACCGCTGACGACCTACCGCCTGATCACGTGCTCATGCCGTCACTGCCGCTCCGTAACACGCCGGGTGTGCGCATTCCCATGCCTGCGCCGAGCGGGCTCAAGCGCTTGGTCGAGCGTGACCTCTCGATCACTGTTGCGCAGAGTTGTACCGGGCTCATCTCTACTGGAACCTGGCTGCGGCAGGCCCACGGCGTGCCCTTGGTGTGCGTCAACACGGTGCACATGCCTAGTGTCTACGATGTGCTGTTGCCCGAGTCCTGGCACGGCAATAGGTTCGTGGACTACGTCTTTCAGCAGAAGCTCGTTCCGATGGTCGAGTCTTCCACGGTGAAGATGTACAACGGCGGCGATGGGCTGGTCGTGCTCAGCCGTGGCTTGAAAGATTACTGGGTTCAGCGTGGCGTCAAGGTCCCGATTCACGTGATCCGCCGTAGCGTGGATCCGGAGGTATTTGATCAACCCGTCGGCGCGGACCCCTATCCCAGGTGGGCCGCTCCTGGTGAGCGCCTGTTAGTGGTGTGTCGCCACACCAAGGAAAAGAATGTCATACGGCTGCTGGACATTTTCGCAGAGCACATCGCACCCAAGCGACCAAGCGCTTCGCTGACCTTGGTGGGTGACGGTCCGGATCACGAGCTGTTCAAGGCCCATGCTGCGAAGCTGGGCGTTTCGGAGCGTTGCGTCTGGTTGGGCGAGGTGGGGCTGACAGACATGCCGACCTGGTATCGGCACGCGGATGTTTTCGTCTACACCTCACTCTCCGAGACCTACGGACAGGTGGTCAGCGAGGCTCTCTGGTGTGGGCTACCGGTCGTGGCTTTTGACGACGACAAAGGGGTCGCAGATCAGGTCAGGCACGGGGTAGATGGTTTTCTACTTCGTCCGGAAAACAAAGAGGCTAACCTGGACTTCGCGACCCGCGTGATTCGTTTGCTCGACGACCCGGCGCTGCGCGCCGGTTTCGCGGCTCAAGCTCAGGCAGCCACTCGGGAAAGCTCCGATCCAGCGCGTTGTGTTGCGGCCTACGAACAGGTGTTGCGTTCGGCGCGCGCCCACCGGGACGCCACCTGGAGTGAACCCGCGGGTTTCTGGACGCGCGTTTCGCCGTTGTTGACCGTCGCGGTTCTGCACCTGCTACTGGCGCTGT
>JBDKJZ010000251.1:0-7918 GCA_039796375.1 Pseudomonadota bacterium | reverse complement strand
GCTCGAATCGCTGTCGAACAGCCGAACGTCTTAGTGTTAGATGAGCCCACCAACCACCTAGACATGGAGACGATCGAAGGCCTCACGCAGGGTCTTCAAGAGTACGACGGCACGCTCATTTTCGTCTCGCACGATCGTCACTTCGTGTCGCAGCTCGCGACCCGCATCATCGAGCTGCGACGTGACGGGATTACAGACTACCCGGGCACCTACGACGAGTACATCTCCAGAGACGGCACAGACCATCTGAAGCAGGAAGCCTAACGGCTCGCCGCTGCTAGCAAGTTAACACTGCGGCGCGTTGCGCGAACCGTACTTGCCAGCGAGCTCGCGGATTTGGTCCGGAGTGAAGGGGCGGACGCGCAGCCCTTGGCTCAGCACCATCAACTTGCAGCTCTCTTCTAGCTCTTCCATTGAGTACACGGCGCCTTCGGGGCTGTCCGCCGAGACAATGGGCCCGTGATTCTCCATCAGGACGCCAGCGTGGCAATCGGCGACGAGGGCCAGCTCATCCGCGAGGCGAACATCACCCGGAGGGAAGTACGGGATCGTCGCGACTCGTCCGAGTCGCATTAACAAGTAGGGGGTCAAGGGTAAGACGGCGTTCTTCGGATCGAGTTCAGCGAAACACGAGACCAACGTTGCGTACGTGGAGTGCAGGTGGACGATCGCCCCGTCGTTCGGGCGCTTGTCATACATTGCCTTATGGAGCACGAACTCCTTCGAGGGCTTCGGGCCGTCAACGTGCTTCCCTTCGGAGTCCAAGCGACTGAGCTCGTGTTCTTTCAAAAAGCCAAAACATGAGTTCGTCGGGGTGATGATGAATCCCCCCTCGATCCGAACACTCATGTTGGCGCTCGAGCCGGGGGTCAACCCGCGTTCGAAAATAGTTCGCGCGAGATAAACAACGCTTTCACGGGCTTCACTTTCGGTCAGCATTGCGTCGTTGTATACCTGACGAACAGGCAGCGCTAGAGGGCTCAGTTTGAAGGCGCCCAAATAGGCTTCCCCGCCGAAAACTGCCTAGATCTTAGGGGGTTTTGCGTCGGGGAAAAAGCTGGTCACTACGAGCGGGCCCGTGCCGCGTCAGATCACTTCACTTGAGCTTGAACTGTGGGGCAACCGAGCGAGACATCAACTTTCGAACCTGGAGGCGCGGCCTTGAAAGACTCGCAGGTCTTGCTGCAGGCGATGATGCGGGTCGGTGCCGTCGGATTGTCGTAGTGCCAGGCCCCTTGGAGAGCAGCCGCGCATCCGGCCTCGTCGGCGACACGACCCAGCACTGCGCCCCCGAAGGTCAAGTTCACGAGGCCGGGATTGCGGACCTTGTCGTACTCGCCGGGCAGGCTGTACTCGCAGGGCAGTGACGTCAGCTCCTTAGTGCGAATGTCATTGAAGACGGCAGCAACGGTGGCCGCGTCGGCAGTGATCGCCGCCTGGGTACCCCCCGCAACGGCAATTGAATCCAGCTGCGACGTCAGTGCCTGACCCCCGGCTACGGCCAAGACGTAGGTGGGGATCTCAACGCCGCCGGTGCGGCCGCTCGCGGCCGTCTTAGCAACTGCGGCGATATCATTGGCCATATTGGGCACACCTTCGCAGTCCGAAGTATCGGGCTTACCATCGGTCACGAGCAGCATCACGATGCGTGAGTTGACCCCAGTTGCCAAGCGCTCGCGTGCGAATTGAATACCTCCGGCGAGCGCAGCCTGGGTCACCGTCTCGCCGTCCATTCCGTGCGCGTCGATCGCGGCTGAGAGCTCACCGACATGAGTCGGAAGCACGTTCATCCCGACCTGCGGCGCCAAAAACAAGTCTGAACTACACACGCCACCGAAGAAGCTCAGCGCCACGCCGATGCCCGCCGACGCCGGATCAGACACAAAGCCCTTGACCGCACCCTTAACCGTCTCCCAGGCACCCGGAACCGTGCCCGGGTCGTCCCAGGAGCCCGAGTCGTCGAACAGCACGTAGAGCTCCAAGGTCTTGCCATCGGCGCTGTACGACGTTCCGCCGCACTGCTGACCAGTACCCTGCGTCGCTGGCGTACCATCGTCCACAAGGACTTGGTCATCGTCCGAGCCTCTCGGACCGCCACCCACGAGCACCACTTTCCCGTTGGCATCTACCGCGGTGGAGACGGCCGGCGGCATTCCCCTTACCGGGCCCTCTGACCCGACGGGCTCGTCGCTGCCGCAGCCCGCCACAAGCGCCAGCGTCAAACAGGCGCCGCCTAGAATCGAACTACTTGCCATCAGTGAAGAGCGCGCTTGATACATTTTGTAACCTCGTCGAAAGCGACCCCGAGCCCCAACCGACCAGCGTTGAGGAACATGAATCGACACTACAGCTTAAGTACCCACAGTATGCGCCACGGGTACTCCGAGCGATCACTATTATCGACGCCGCCCCGAACTCACCCGACCGTCGCGATAGAAATGCACCGGGATTGGACGCCCCCGCGACGGCCGGACCGGCTTCCCGAAGGAAAATCTCAATGCGGCCTGAAGTCACCCGCTATCAGGTCGCACGGACATCCAGATCGGGTCGCCGCTGCTCCACTAGCGGACGGCGCAAGACTCGCCTCACGCTGCTTCACCCCAATATGACACTAACCCTGCGCCAGCAGGCGGGTACTCTTCACCCGCGCCGCAACCAACACGTAGACCGCAAACAGCGCGTTCTTGTAGGTGATCGATTCTTTCGGTTGGCTCGCAAGCCAACAGATTTGCATGTACTCGTGCCCGTCCAGCCCTAACATCTGAGCGCGACTGCCCATCGAGGTGTCGCCGGTCACGGGAAGCTGAGCCAGCAACAGGGCCAGACACGTAGCGACGTGGTGCACCGCGTCGTGATGTCGCCCGGCGGAAATGCACGACTCGATTAGAATAATGGGGTCCCGCTGGCTCTGATCCCAGAGCGAGCTAAAGCTCACGCCTGCGACTGGACGCTGAGTGGTGACTTGCGTCTGATCCGCGTCATCGTCCACCAGGACGATCTCGTCCGCTCCGCCGGCAGCGTCGCCTGTGACGTCGACCTCTTCGGGGCGTAGCGAACCCCCGGGTCCGCCGAACCCGAAGCTCGATGGACCTAGGCTCGCTCTTGCGGGCAAGGTCTGAAATCGCGGCGGGCCGTGGGAAGCGGCGGAGAGGCTCTCGGCGATTCCGGACTCGCGGGCAATGGGGCCGAACTCGTGAGATCGTGGCGCTTTCGTGGACTTCGGGGACAGCGAGTTCACCACGGCCCGTACGGCCGCACGCAATGCCTCCACGACACCCTCACCGTTCACTGCGCTGGTCGCGAAGTCCGGGACGCCGCGCGGGTTCAGCGTGGCTCGCAGCTCCTCCACGGGAAGCGCGCTGTGCAGATCTTGCTTGTTGTATTGTATGATCAGGGGAAACGTCTCAAGGTTCGCCCCTTGCTCTTTTAGATGTGCCTCGACGCCTTGAAGGGACTCCTGGTTGGCCTCCTGACGCGCAGCCTGCGAATCCGCAACAAAGACCACGCCGTCAGCCCCCTTCAGTACCAGCTCCCGCGTCGCCGCATAAAACACTTGACCGGGCACGGTATACAGCTGCAAGCGGACCCCCAAGCCGTTGACTCGCGGGATCTTGACCGGCAGAAAGTCAAAGAAGAGCGTCCTGTCTTCCTCGGTCGACAGGCTAATCAGCTGCCCTCGGCGGTCGGTATTCAAGCGCGAGTGCACGTACTGCAGCGAGGTCGTCTTGCCGGAGAGCCCTGGACCGACGTAGACAATCTTGGCCGAGACTTCGCGAGAAAGTGGGTTGACGGTGGACAATAGGTGCCTTCGAGTTGCCGACTGCCGACAACCAGCTCAAGGAATACGGCCGGTCGAGGTCGAAACTGAAGTCCTGAGCGTTATCGGGCAGCGGAAGCCGCTGGCCCACATCGTACTCCCTTGGGGGTCCACGTTGATGCTGGCGAACGGCAAAAAGGGCGACACACTAACCCGGTGGACGCAGCTGAAGTGCTCTTGGTTGAAGATTGCGCGACGACGCGCACCCACTGCAGCGCGCTTCTGACGCGAGTGGGGTACTCAATCGAGGCCGTCGATGATGCCCAAAAGGCCCTGGCCCTGTTGAAGCTTCGCGGGGAAAGCGCGCCGCTGATCTTGCTTATCGACTGGGAGCTCCCGGGAATGAGCGGACTCCAGCTCGTCAGCGTCTTGGGAAGTATGCCGTTTCGGGTCAAGCCGTACGTCATCATGCTGACCAGTCGCAGCACACCGGAGGATGTCGCCAAAGCCTTGAACCGAGGCGCCCATGACTACATCAAGAAGCCGCTTCAGGAAGCGGAGTTCGTGTCCCGTCTGGGCGTCGCCGAGCGCACCGTGCGCCTCCAGCGGCAGCTGGTCGAGCGCGCCGAAGAGCTGGAAGCGGCTCTAAAACGGGTGCAGCTTCAGGAACACCTGCTCAGTCGGGACCCCGGAGCGGATGCCAGAACTGCAGGCAAGGACGCCCCACCGATCGATCCAGGGGCGCTCGTGTTCAACGCGACCGCCGAGGTCCTTGAGAAGCTCTCGTATAAGGTGCTCAAGGCCAACAAGTGTGAGCGACCCAGCCTCAGTGGAATCGCCGCTTGGACCGGGATCGCGATTCCCGCGATGGACCTCTGGATGGACATCTGCTTAGTCGCCCCAAGCGCGGTCGCTGACTCGATGGCGTCGAAGGTGATCGGCCAGGATGTCATCTGCGATGCGACGGATTGGCTGGCGGAGGTCGTGACTCTGATTCGAAGTCACGTTCGACGCATGCTCGAGGCGGAGGCGATCAAGTCCGTAGGAAGCGCGCAGCCCCGCTGTTACCTGAGCTGGAACAACGACCACGAGTCAAGAACGCTGGACCTGCACTTCGAAATCACCCTCGAGGCGGGCACTATCTCGTTGTTAATCGGATGCGCCCAGTGCCACCTTCATGAGCTCCCCCTCGCTGAGCTGAAGCCGGGCCTCTTGCTAGCAGACGCGGTGCATCGGGCAAACCAGCCGGCTCGAACTATCGCCAAGAGCGGAAGCGCCCTCACTCCAGACGTTATTCTGGAACTGCAGCAGCTTGCGGACCGTTCACGCAGCGTGGCCGTGCTTGAGGTCTCCGCTTTCGCCAGGCGCGCCCTCGACGCCGCGTAACGATCCGCGCGCTGACGAAGCCGCCCGTGGACATGTGATCACGCTTCGGCGATAGTTCGGCTCCACCTATTCGAACTGGAGACTTGGACTATGAACACTCTTGGCAATCCGTATCGCGCGCGCAACGCCGCGACCCTGGGACACCGTCATGACATTCTGACGGGCTCAAACGCGGACGGGACCGCCGCCGCCGCCCACTGCTCCAACTGGACGAGCAACGCGAGTGACGTCATCGGGCGCGTTGGGCACCATGACAAGATGGGCGGCGGTATGGCTCCGATGTCCTGGAATTCCGCGCACGACTCCCGGGGGTGCGCAATCGCGGACCTTCGGATGAGCGGCGGCGATGGGCGCTTCTACTGCTTCGCCGCCGATGTGCCGTCACCTTGAGTCCCCTTGGGTAACCGGCAAGTGCAGCGGCGCCTCGGAAGTACGTTCTGACGAACGGCGTAGCCAAGAAGCTACGCTCCGAGGCCACGCTGCCCGCGGTAGCGGCGGATCAAGGCGTTCGTGCTGGAGTCGTGCTGCAGCGAGCTTGCGTCGGGCGCCCCGAGCTCCGGGATGATCCGCTGCGCGAGCACCTTGCCCAGCTCAACCCCCCACTGATCGAACGGATTGAGACTCCAAACCGCGCCCTGCACGAACACCTTGTGTTCATACAGCGCAACTAGTTTACCTAAAACGGCGGGCGTGAGCTTTTCGATCAACAACGTGTTCGTCGGGCGATTACCTTCGAACGTCTTGTGGGCGACTAGCTCAGGTTTGACCCCCTCGGCTTGCAGCTCCGCCTGGGTCTTGCCGAAGGCGAGCGCCTCAGTTTGTGCAAAGAAGTTCGCCATCAAGAGGTCCTGATGCTGACCGAGCGGATTGAGGCTCTGCGAGAATCCAATGAAGTCGCAGGGGATGAGCTTCGTCCCTTGGTGAATCAGCTGGTAAAACGCGTGTTGCCCGTTCGTCCCGGGTTGACCCCAGATAATGGGCCCAGTCTGGTAGTCCACTCGGTCCCCGGAAGTGGTGACGGACTTGCCGTTACTTTCCATATCGAGCTGCTGCAAATAAGCGCTAAAGCGAGCCAGATATTGATCGTAGGGGAGCACGGCGTGGGACTCAGCGCCGAAGAAGTTGTTGTACCAAACACCCAGCAGACCGAGCAGCACGGGGAGATTTTGAGCGAGCGGGGCGGTTCGAAAATGTTCGTCCATCTCGTGAAAGCCCTGCAGCATTTGGCGGAAGCCGTCGGCCCCAATGGCGATCATCACGGAGAGGCCGATCGCGGAATCCAGCGAATAGCGCCCACCGACCCAGTCCCAGAAACCAAACATGTTCTGAGTATCGATCTTGAACGCCGCCACTTTCTCGGCGTTGGTGGAGACCGCAACGAAGTGTTTCGCGACGGCGTCTTCACCCAGCTTGCGCACGCACCAGTCGCGCGCCAAGGTCGCGTTCGCGAGCGTCTCTAGCGTCGTGAAGGTCTTCGAGCAAATAATGAACAGGGTCTCAGCGGGGTCGAGCCCAACGACGGCTTCCGCGAAATCCGTCGCGTCCACATTGGAAACAAATCGAAACGTCAAATCGCGCTGCGCGTAGTGGCGTAGGGACTCATAAGCCATCATGGGCCCCAAATCTGAGCCGCCGATCCCGACATTCACCACGTTCTTGATGGGCCTCCCGGTGTGCCCTTTCCAAGCGCCACTTCTCACGCGCTCAGCAAAATTCCCCATCTTGTCGAGCACCTCATGCACTTCGGGGATGATGTTCTTGCCTTCAACCATCACCACGGCATCGCGTGGAGCACGGAGCGCCGTGTGAAGGACCGCCCGGTCCTCAGTCAGGTTGATCTTCTCTCCAGCGAACATAGAGGCGATCTTCCCAGTAAGATCTGATTGCTCCGCTAGCTCAATTAACAAGCCCAAGGTTTCCTGAGTGATTCGGTTCTTAGAGTAGTCTAGATAGATCCCGACTGCGTCGAGGGCCAGCTCTTCGCCGCGCCGCGGATCCTCCAGAAACAGCTCCCGCATATGGCGGAGCTTCAGCTCGCTGAAATGGGTTGAAAGTGCAGTGAAAGCAGGGCGTTGGGTGAGAGGCAGTACAGCGGACATCGTAGACTCCTAGGGCGCAGGCGGGTTCGCCGCCGGGCGCGCATCATGGGCGAGTCCGTCGCCAATCTCAAGCCCTGGTGCTAGGGTCGGACGATGGGTTTGCTGCTCTGGGCGACGGACGTCCACCTGGACCATCTTCGGGGACGTGATGCGGCCAAGTGGTTCGGACACTCGCTGCGCGAAGCCCATCCCACCGCGGAAGGACTCCTACTGACCGGTGACAACGCCGAGGCGCCGACCTTCGCCAAACTCTTGCGGGATCTTCAGGCAGCCTTCGCAGCGCCCGTGTATTTCATTCTGGGCAATCACGACTATTACCGCGGGTCGTTTACCGAGGGTGACCAGCAGGCGCTCGCGCTGCACTCGCCTGTGCTGCATTGGTTATCCGTCTCCCCAATTTGGCCGGCGCCCGGAGTGGCGCTCTGTGGTTCAGAGGGCTGGTACGACGTAAGGTACGGAGACCCCAATTCGGATCTGATGATGAGCGACTTCGTCAGGATCGAGGAGCTATTCCAAGCCCAAGACCACTCCCGTGAAGAGCTCATTCGCACACTGCGAGCCCGGGCGGACCAATCCGCTGATAGCCTCGATTGTTCACTCACAGAGCTGGAAGGCAACAAGCCGACGCAGGTGATCATCGCGACCCACGTTCCGCCGTTTCCTGGCGCTACCTGGC
>JBDKJZ010000250.1:0-7926 GCA_039796375.1 Pseudomonadota bacterium | reverse complement strand
ATACGCTCCAGACAGGAGGTCACCATCGACTGGACCAAGCGCATCTGCTTGACCGGAACTTTACGAACTCGCCCATCTGCGATTCGCGCCATCAGACGGTAGAACGGTGCACGCTCAACTCCCAGCAAAGCGTGTGTCAAATAGACGGTCACCACGGGACGCCCCCGCTGAGTCCAGTGCCGATGCAGATAGAGCAGCTCGCTCTCGAAACGACGAATCAAGAACTCGAGATCGTAAGCAAGAAAGAACTCTTGCTGCAAGAAGAACGGAGTGAGACACACCACCGTCTGGCCCCCCAAGCGAAACAGTCGACTAGTGGTCAAGCTCTTCAGAGCCCTCGCTGCGCGGCCTGTTAGACCCAAGCGCTCGTTTCTGCCCACCCTCCCGTAGGCCGCAACGATATCATCGGGTAGCACCAACGTCACCGGAGAGATATCCGCCGGCGTCTCCGTTTGTACGCCGCGCGCAGCGAGTTCTGCCTGGAGTTCCGCGTCCTCAGCGATGAACACCAACTGAATCACCGGACGCTTCGGCAGCCTCCGCTGGCGGCGACCAAGTGGGTCGATATCGCTTGGGGTCAAGACACCGTCCTGGAGCATTCGACCGAGCAAAAACAGACTCTGCGCCCAGACAAGGGGGACGTTGTCATTGGGCAAGCGGTCCTGCGACCCCGGCTCTAGTCGCTCGGCCTCGATACGGTCTGCTGGAACGTAGTAGAGCTCAGGAAGGAGCTTCTGACCGTTTCGCTCGACCAGTGCCGTCGTCAAGAGGTCGTGGTAGCGCTGCGCTTCAGTCAGCTCGCCTCGGAGCACCGCGTCCAGATACAGGTAGGCATCGAACAGTGGCCACTCAGACTCGATGTGCTCAAACTGCTTCAGCTCCTGCGCTTCGTAGTAGGTGCGTCCTTCGTCTTCGACGACGGTCTGATGACCATCACGCAGGAAGCGTTTCAGTCCGTAACGCCCCGCAAGCTTGGTCACAATGTCCGAACGCACTTGAGTCAAGAGTGCTTCGTCTTGCACCGCGTATGCGGGATACCCGATAATGCTGAGCAGCGCTGCGTCGGTTTCTTTAGTATTGGATTCGCGCGGCAGCATCGAACACAGAGTGATGTCGGCCTGCGCAATATTGTCGGGTGCCACGTGGATCACGGATGCCTGGGAGCCGTGGGGGCCGAATAGGTCGAAACCAGCAAGGGATTCCAGCGCCGCCTTCGCCATCCCAATAGAACTTGCGTTCAGCTCGACGCTGCCCCGGTTGGACTTGGCGCCGCGCTCCCATATCCCGTAGTCGGGCGTGCGATACGCCCGCTCAATGTAGTAGACGAGGTTCTGCACGAAGTTGACCTCGTCCTGGGTCCAGATAATTTCGAGCCCTGAGCTGATCATCTGGGCGAGCATCAGTAGATAGAGCGACGTCGCGTCTATTTGTAGATGTCCCCACTCACTGTCACCCACTACAGGCCCACCTGTCTGGGTGTCATACTTGGCGTGTAGGGCGTCGCTCGGGTGCCTGGAGAGCTTGAACGCCTCGACCTTCGCCGACTGCGCCATCATCGAGCGCAACAAGCTGCGCATCAGGTGAACGGTGCGGTGCTTCAGCTCGAAGGCTCGTCCCCCGTCGTCGTCCAGCTGTTGATACGCGAGCCCGAGCCCCCAGACAGCAAGGATGCTATAGACATTGTCTCGAACCCAAGCATCTCGATAGTCTCCGTGCAGGGTGACCGCCGTGCTCGCGGGGAGCAACCCGGTGATCGGGTGCTGCTTCTCGACGATCACGGATTGGACTTCGTCGTAGTAGGCGTCCAGCGTCGCACGCAGCCGGGGGAGTTTCATTTGTATGCCGCGTTACAACGCCATCCCGACTTGCTCAAGAAGGGATGGTCTGCACGACGACGGATGGCTGCTGTCAAGCCTGGGCTCAGTAGCCGAATGTTCCAATTCCGCTCCTGGAAACGAAGCGTACTTGGTCGCGCAACGCGTTCGAGCGCGGGGCCCCGCGTCGGGCTCCTTCCGGAACGATCAGACCGCGCTAGAACACGTCCACATGGTCGTGGCTGTCGTCGTCCGGATCGCGACTCATTTCGCTGCGAATCACCTCGGCGAGCCGCTGAACCCCCAAGCTGATGTCCGAATCGCCCGCATAGCTGAAGTTCATCCGCAGCGTGTTGTGACCGCGATTGTCGGGGAAGAAGGGGCGACCAATCACGAAGGCGACATTGCGCTCGATTGCCTTGTTCAACAGGTCCAGAGCGTTCATCTTTTCAGGCAACTGAACCCACAGGAAGAGGCCGCCCTCTGGGCGGTTCCATCGTAGCTCCTTCGGAAACTCCCTAGACACTGCCTCGAGCATGAGATCCCGTTTGCGATGATACAGCTGCTTGATCTTTTCGATATGCGGAAACAGTAGGTTCTCCCGCATCGCTTCAAACACCGCGAACTGCCCGAAGGTATTCGTACATAGGTCCTGCGCTTGCTTCGCGAGCACGAGCTTGCTCATCAACGCCGGAGGTGCCGTCATCCAAGCTACGCGAAACCCCGGCGCCAAGATTTTTGAGAATGATCCGACGTAGACCACGCGATCCTCGGTATCGAGCGCCTTGATGGGGGGCACCGCCACCCCTTCGTATCGCAGGAGCCCGTACGGATCGTCCTCAATGATTAACAGGTCAAACCGGCTGGCTATTTCGTAGATCCTGCGCCGCCGAACCAAGGGTATCGTAATGCCCGTTGGGTTGTCGAAGGTGGGCACCAGATAGAGGAACTTGGGTTTCTTTCCGCCCTTTTCGAGTTCCTGTAGCTTGGCTTCAAGCGCATCTGGCTCGATTCCGTGCTCGTCAGTGTGCACTCCTTCGACTCGCGCCAACGTCGAATTGAACGTCAGCATCGCACCAAGGTAGGTCGGGCTCGCCGTCAGGACTACATCACCCGGATCCACCAGAACCGTCGACAACAAGCTCAGCGCCTGCTGCGAGCCGGTGGTGATCAACACGTCGTCGACGCCAGCCGCGATGCTTAAGTGTTCGCCCATACCACGAGCGATGGCGTTGCGGAGCCGCACGTATCCTTCTGTCGGGCCATACTGCAGCGCCTCAGCGCCGTGTTCCTTGACCACTTTCTTCACCAAGTCCCCCAGTTCCTCAGCGGGAAACGCGGCTGGGTTCGGCAGCCCGCCTGCGAAGCTGATCATCTGGGGGCGATTCAGCAGCTTCAACAGCTCACGTATTTCCGAGGCGCGAAGCTGATGCGCGGCCGCCGAGAAGAGCCTTCGGGTATCGAGATGCATAGCGCCGGAGAAGTAGCGTTCCCGCCCCCAGGCAGCAAGGAATTAGCGGGAGAGAAGCACGTCGATGACTTTCGTTGGCCCTATGCAGCCCCGGAATCAGTCCGAGACTGCGCCACCGCAGCCTGTACGCCCATTAGCGAACCTCTAGTCCCCGCGTGCGTGGGCATGATGCGAGGCCACATCCACCCCGTCGCGGCTAGGACGCTGGCTTCACGGCGCGCCCCGCTCGGTAGCAGGATCCCTCCCAGTGGGATTAGCTCGTCAACCCGCTCGCTGGCCACCATGGGCAAGGGCGCGGAGGCCGCTTGTGGCTGTCCGCTGGGGTCGAGCTGGACGTATTGCTCAGCGAGATCTGTGATCAGCGCGAAGCTCTCAGCGCTACACATCAAAGCTCGGACATGGTCGTGCTGGAGTCGATGTGTGAACTGTTTGAGGGCGATCTGGAACTCGGGTTCGTCAAGCTGCCTTGAAGCCGGGTAGACCCGGTGAAAAGCGTCTTTTACCGCTCGCGTCAGAGGCGTCGCCAGCTGACTTAGCAGCATCACCGAGTAGACCGTGTCCACACCCTCGACGCCGTCGGGCAAGAAAACGGGCGGAGGCCCCAGGTTGTAAGACCACAAGAGTGCGCTCAGCTCTTCAACCATAGTGGCCTCGCCCGTTCCCGTTCCAACAATCGCCGCGAGGCGCTGATAGAACTGTTCCGTGACCCCGGTGGCGTCGCACTCCACCAGCTCGACGTGCGTCGGGATTTTTCCCAAGACCCGCTCTGCGGACCGTTGCATCGCTTCCAGGTCGATGTCCACCAGCAACAGTCGCTCATAGCGGTGTGCCAGATCTCGCAGCGGAATGTCGTATAGCTTGCCCGCTCCGAGCACTGCGGCGCTGCGTCCGTCCAGCTGCTTGAAGCACTGAGTGAACAGGGCTTTACACCTGGTGGCATGCGCGGCCCACCCCTCTCGATTCCTGCGCTGGACGCCGGTGATGCCCGCCGAGATTTCGGAGAAACCCAGAATGTCGAAAGTCTCACTCGCGGGTCGTCGACTTGTGGACCAAGGGGGTTCGGCGTTTGACGTCCTGAACGCGCGCTGCTGAAGGGACTCCAACGCGTCCCCGACGTTGATGGGCGGGGCACCTTCGACCCGAAAGCAGAGGTGAGCGAACGCGATCAGTGCTTCATAGTGCCGCGGAGCGAAATCCAAGCGTCCGCCCAACGCGTCGTTCAGGTCTCGCACCGCTTCCGGGCTGAGCGCTCCTCTAACTCCAAAGCCCCGCTGGACGGCCCAGGCCAAGGCCTCACGGAGCAAAGTCAAGTCGCCCACATCCGCTCCCCGTGCCTGCTTGTACCCGATGAATCCGTCAGAAGCCGAGTCACTTCTCCACCACCCAGGGTCCGATTCCGGTGATTTGAATCGTTACGGGTTCATCTGCGAACACGTAGTGCTGAATGCTGGGTCGGTTCACGTAGTAGTCACCGGCGCCGAACTTCTGGGCGGTCGCTCTGTTGACCGAAGCGCCAAACCCCACGTGTACGGCGCCTGTGAGCACCGTTACGCGCTCAGCGCGGGGGTGAGAGTGGGGGGGTAAGACGAAGGGCGCCAAGCTGTGAATTCGAAGCGTGAAAAGCCCAGGCGCTTTGGGGTTGCCCTCAAGCACGGCCATTTCACACCCGGCAGGCAGGTTGGGAGGACACGGTCGGTAGGCGATTTCATCGGCGAACGCCTGGATCTGCTGCTGGCCTGGGGCGAACGGCGCCTCCACTTCACGGGCGAGCGCGCCGCCGCAGGCAGGAAAACAGAGTATCGCCAGCAGCGGCTTCCAGTTCTCTCGCATATCACGAAGTCCTACTTCTGACCGTGTTGAAACGGAAGTAGCTCGATCAACCCGCGGTTCGGAGCCGAGGTCGGAGCGTGCTCAGTCCCCGAGTCTTCCTCAGTGGCGCTTGATGTGTTTCACCGAGTGGGGCACGGCCCTGTACTCAGTCGCTGCGGACAGCGATGTAGCCCAATATCACCAAGTAACCTACACGCAAGGTGACGGCCCTTCAAGTAAAGGCTGAAGCGTTGACTTCGCTCGGCGGCTAGGGATTCGAATCAGGCCCGGCTCAGACGACCGGGTCGACGATTTCGGGACAGTCTGGAATGGGTCCGTCAAGATCTGGCGCTTGGGGGGAATTTGTGACAGTCCACATCCGTAGGCTATCTAGAAGGCAACAAGCACAAATCCCATGACCTCCCCCCTTACACGCAGAACCTGGTTGACCGCTGTCGTCGCCGCTACCGTCACGCTCTCGAGGGTCAGCTACGCCTCTGGCGTCGACCCGGCTCTGCAGGGCGCAATTCTGGGCAAAGCGCTGAGCTATGACAAAACCCGAAAGGCCCCCTCCCTCGAAGGTAAACCGCCCCCCAAGCCCAACTTGCTCGTAGTTGCGGCCGCAGGCGATGCCAACGCCGCGAAGGTCGCGGCCGCATTCGAGAACGCGGACGTCAGTGTGCGGGTGGTGTCGCAGTTGTCGGCTGATGCCGCCGCTGCGAGCTGGGCCGACGCCGTCTACGTCTTCCCCAAACAGCTCACCTCAGCCATCCAAGCCTTGTGCATAACTCACCGGTTACTTTCGATGTCCGGAGATGTGAGTGATGTCGAGGGAGGTCGAGCGTCGGTCGCCATCGGGATCACCGAGGGCAAACCCCAGATCGTCATCAATCGGAAGCGCGTCACGGATGAAGGTCACAAGCTCTCAGCCCGCTTGCTCAAGCTCGCCCGCATCGTCTGATAGTTTGATACGCTCCCGCTCTCGGAACAGCGCAGTCGCTGCCGAACTGAGCGACCCAGTTGCCGTCAGCGCACGAAGCGCGTATGTAGCGCGCCCCTGGACTCCTGTGCGTGCACGAAGGAGCGAAGGCCACTGCGGCTCGCCCTCCCCACAGTCCGTAAGCCAACAAGCGCTCCGCTGTACCCCCGACGTTGTTCTGCCGAGCGCACGACGTGCGCACCGCGTCCTGGTTCTCGCGAAACCAAGCGTGCTCAAGCGTCACTGCAGCGTGGACTATAGAACTCCAGAACGACGAGCTGCCTCATGCCGACCGCGGCAACCGGCTCCTAAACTTCGGTGATTTCTTTCCAGCTGCTCCCGACGGCCTTGCCCAGGTTTTCGAACATCGGGGCGAACCGTGATGGACGCAAACGAGATACCGGCGCTGAGGACTCAGGCACTGCCTTCGCGTTGCTCTCAGCGCCCGCGGCACGGAGCAAGCGCCTGACCATCGCCGGAAGATCGGTTTCGATGCGGTCCTTCTGCACGGCGCCATCTGCGCCCGAGTCTCGGGCCAGCTGATCCAACTGGGCCTCGGGTAGCGAAGACACGAGGATGACCTTCACGTGACTCGTCCGACGATTGCCACGAAACAAGCTGATCAGGTTGTGGCCCGGAAGCGCTGGCATGTTCACATCGGTGACGATCACGTGGATGTCTCTCTTGATCACCAACTGAGTGGCTCCGATTGGACCGGGAATGCTCAGCGCGGCAATCTTGTGGTCTTCCAGGACCCCCACCATCATCTCCAAAGAGATTTCGCTATCATCGATTACCAAGACTTTTGGATCGGCAGTCATCACTTGATTATGACGTGCGTAGTCTTGAGCGCGAGGGAGCAAGAGAAATCAGGTGAAATATTTTCACCAGCCGCACGCCCCGAACGACTCGAACCGGAACGCCCCAAACGAGCCGGGTGCGCTTCTAGTTGCCACGCCGACCGCTAGCGACTGAAGTCCGTGTCAGGCCGCCGCACACCTGCCTACCCCTGGGTTGAACTGGACGATAGCACCCCCACCCCCGTCCGAGAGCACACGGGCAGCTCAGCTCGTTGCCCCTGCCGTAGCTGCTGAGTGGTCCGAAACGCCGAACCCCGTAGAAGGGGAACATCCTCGGGCGCCGCGTAAGGCGTGCGCCCGGGTGTCAGCGAGCGGTGTCGCTTTCGCCGTGCAGTTGCCTACTTCGCGCCTACAGCGATAGCCTTCATCGCAGTCATGTAGCCGCGCATTTCTTTGCCGATGACCTCCACAGGGTGGCTCTGAATCGCGGCATTCACAGCGATGAGCTCCCAATTGTCGACGCCATTGGCGCCCGTGCCGTAGCGCTTCCCGATCACGTCCGTGTCGACCTTCTTCATGAAGTCAGCGAGCAGCGGCATACACGCCTGGCTGAACAAGTAGCAGCCGTATTCGGCGGTATCGCTGATCACCTTGTTCATTTCGTACAACTTCTTCCGAGAAATCAGGTTCGCGATGAGTGGCGTCTCGTGCAGCGATTCATAGTAGGCGCTCTCGGCCTTGATGCCTACGGCGGTCATCGCCTCGAAGGCCAGCTCAACGCCCGCCTTGATCATCGCGACCATCAGAACGCCGTGATCGTAGAACTCTTGCTCGGTAATCGCCATGCTGCCTGCAGGCGTTCGCTCGAACGCGGTGTCCTCGGTAGCTGCCCGCCACGCGAGCAAGTTCTTGTCGTCGGCGTCCCAGTCGGCCATCATTGTGCGCGAGAACTCGCCAGTGATGATGTTGTCTTGGTGCTTGATGTACAAATCCTGCATCAGGCCCTTCAGCTCTACGCAAAGCGCGTTCGCCTTCAGCTTGGACGGGTTGTCT
>JBDKJZ010000249.1:0-7935 GCA_039796375.1 Pseudomonadota bacterium | reverse complement strand
TGTCCTCAGCTCTCCCTGCGGGTGGAAACATGTCCGGTCGATTATCTGGGTCGCCGACAAGCCCGGTTCAGCCATCTTGAGGTAGTGTGGCACACCGCCCAGCGCCATGAACAGCTCGATAACCTGATACTCCGTAAGATCGACTCCACGCGACCGGAGGAACGCCCGCGTCTCGCCCAGCGTGAAAGGCAGCAGGCGGACCTTTTGGGTCACACGATTGTGAAGCCCCCCTTTGGCCTCTACCAGATTCCGCACCATCCACGAGGCCGCCGAACCGCACACCACAAGAATCAGGTCGCGCCGCTTAGAAGCCCAGCTATTCCAGAAGTGCTCGAGCGCGGGGCGGAATTTTGACCGGGGCGTGTCCAGCCATGGCAGTTCATCCAGGAAAACCACATGCTTGCCGCCCGTGATCGGAGCCCCACGCGACTCAATATGGTCTTCAAGCTGCCCGAAGGCCTGCTGCCAGGTCGCCGGTGGCTGGAGCTTCTCTTTTAGCCCCTTTGCCCGAGCCAGCACCGACGCGAAATTGGAAAGCTGATCGCGCATCGAAACGCCGTGCATCCCCGTCAATTCGAACCGAATTGCCTCACCGAAGAACTCCCGCACCAGAAAGGTCTTGCCCACCCGCCGTCGGCCATAGACCGCAACGAACTCGGCCTCGGTAGAAGCGAGCGCTCTGCTGAGTTGCTCTTTCTCGTTCTGTCTACCGATGAGGCGGGTTGTTGTTGTTGCGGGAATACTCATACGCAGCCAAAACATGTATCGTCGACAGAGTTTTGGCTACATATAATTCGCATATCCAGCCAGAACATGGAGCACGCAGGCAGTTCTGGCTGGATATAAGACGCTGTGGACTGACGGCGCAGCCCTGCGGCCTACGCTGCTTATTGGCTTAGAAAGAACGCCGTAGTCGGGAGCTGCGTGTACAAATCGAACAAGCTGCTGCTGCTTGCACTGAGGCGACGCGCTTCGGTTTCTAGGCACTCATCCGTGAGTCCACCGGGTGCCTGAACCCAATTCGCCACGCTGCGCAAGAACGAAACAGAAAGTTTTGGGGCACCGGAGTCGTTGAGGTGCTTCAACATGTCGTAGAGGCTCTCGAAGTCCACCGGAGACTCATCGCTGAGAGCACCCGGCCTGAAACTGCCGCTCGCGTCTACTGGCTTACCCGCATCGACTGTTCGGAATTGGCCGGACCTGTCGAAGTTTTCGAAGGCGAACCCAATCGGATCGAACAGCCCATGGCAGCCTGCACACGCGGGGTCGCTTTGATGGCCCTGCATCCACTCGCGAGACGACACGTCCGGCGCCAGCAGCGGCAGATCGATGTTTAGTCCCGGGGGCGGAGGAGGCACGTCGGTCCCGAGAATCCTGATCAGGGCGGCACCGCGTGCGCTGGCGCCCGGGTTGGCTGTCAACCAGTGCAGCTGGGTCAGCACGCCGCCACTGCGTTCCGCTGGCAGGCTGACCCACGCGAACTCCCCAGGGGGCGGTCCGTTCAGTCCGTATTGAGCCGCGATCGCGTCATCTACGAGCGCGTCGTTTCCAGTGAACAGCTCCACGAGGGACTTCTGTTGGTTGAACACCCACGCAAGCAGCATCTGACGCGTTGCCCCTTGAAGATCTGGTTTGGGGAGCCTGAGTTCAAGCGTCGACTCAGAGGCGTCTAGCGACAACCAGTGCGTCAGATGGGCCAAGAATCCTTCACGCAATGCCGGGTCACTCATGACGTATTCGGCTGCCCGAACTAGCGGCAGCGGGTCGTCCGCCAGTAGGTTCTTGAAGCTCTGCGGAACCTCCGTGTAGCCAGGCCCTAGGTAGAGGGTCGCCAGACGACGCTGCAGCTCTTCTTGACTGACAAGCGGCCCTCCGGCGCAGGGACTCGGCGCTTGGCCCGTTGCCCCACCCACCACCGGGTCACCTGGGTAGTCCCCGGCGCTGCCACCTCCACTTGACGACCCAGGGTCCTCCGTGCCGGGGCCGTTCTCTTCATCCTGATTTTCACCACTTTCACCAGCTGCACCGACAGGGCTACCTGGCCCTTCGTCGTGCTGTTCATTCGGGGAGCGAGCCGTCGCGCGACTCCGATTCTGCCCGTCATCCAGAGCACTCCCCCCGCAACTGGTAACGAACGCGACAAACCCTACAGCGACAAGTTCCTTCATGGTGTTGAGACTGACTGAGGTCAGCCGGCGTTGGCAGATGTCAGAAACGCCACCCGATCTACCGAGGGGTGGTGATTCCGTCACCTGGTCTCGTGACCACCGGCTGCTAGCCTAGGCCTATGCTCACCGTTCGCCATCAATCTTTCGCAGCCTGGTTCGCCGCCTCGAGCACCCTTTGCGCAGCAGCGTGTGGATCCGCGGAAAAAGCGACTGACGAGGTTTCACCTCCGACGGCTACTCAACCCAACGAACAAGTGGACCCTCCGTCAGGAGCGCCGACCAGCGCTCCGTCACTGGACTAGCACGCGACATGGGGCGCTACCGCACGCCGTCGCTGCGCAACGTAGCGTTGACTGGTCCGTACCTGCACGACGGGACGGAGTTAACCTTTGAGCGCGTGGTTCAATTGCACCTGCGTGGTGGACGCCTCGTTGCGGTCGGGCCCTACCCGGGCGATGGCCGACTGAGTCCGCTCCGCGATGCGAGGCTCGTGCCTGTGGCCCTGAGCACCACCGAACTCCACGAGCTGGAGTCATTCCTGCTCGCGCTCACGGACCCAGCGTTCATCGCCAACCCGCGGATCGGCAATCCTTTTCGTGATCCAGCACCCCCGTGACCTCCTGCAACAAACCTGCCGTGCACGGCCTTTGGTGGGGAGGGACATCACCCCACCTTCAGTCGCAGCTCCCCCGCAGCGAGAGCGAAGCTAGCGAGGCTTCAACGTGACCTTGAGATCGAAACTGCCCTGATTGATCTTCTGAGCGCCAGCCACCCCGACAAACACTCGGTACGGGTTGTTGATCGCGACAAGCTCAACCTTCTCGCTGCCCCCAGGGTTGTACCGGTTGCTGATGCTCTTGGTTCCGTAGCTGGCTTCGCAGCTGACGCAGCTCGGGACGCTCGGCGGCAGCACGGTGCTGCTAGCCCCAACCGAATACGCGTATAGATTGAGATCCAGCGTGGCGGCTTTGGGGATCAACTCAACGGTCGCTGTGGTGTATTTAGGCAAATCGAATTGGTACACGACGTGAGAGCCATCGAATTGATCGAAGGAGGTCGCGGGAAAACACGCCACTGAGCTGTTGGCCGCCCACGCTAAATCGATCTGAACGCCGCCATTGATCTGGCCCTCGACCGCTGCAGTCTGTCCGCTCGCGACGCTGATTGCCGTCGCCGCACTGATCACGCCGCTGGGAGGCGGCGCTGCTGTGACTAAGTCGATCTCCAGCGTGAACTCCCCCTTTTGCAGCCCCTGTGCGCCGGCGACGCCAATCACCACGTTGTACGGGTTGGTGGTCGCGTTCAGTTCAACCTTTTCTTCGGCCCCGGGGTTGTAGGGAGCGCTGATGCTCTTGGAGCCGTAGCTGGCCTCACACGAAACAGCGCTTGCAATTGCAGGCGGCAGCGTCGTGTTGGTCGTGCCCACTTGGTAGGCGTAGAGACTGATGTCCTGATCCGCCTTCTTCGGGATCAGCTTAATCTTCATCACCGACTTAGCCGGGAGAGAAGTCGTGAAGAACACGTGGTTACCCGAAAAGTGTTCGTTCTTTGGCGCTGGCCAGCAGGCCATGCTCGACTTCGCTGCGAATGCTAAATCCACCGTGGAGCCGCTGGCGAGCTTACCCTTAATCGTCGCCAACTTTCCCGAGGTCACCAAAATGGCTTGGGCTGTCGCTGGAGCCTCTGCCGAAGCGCGCGACGCTGAACCCACAGTGACTACCCCAAACAACGCGACCGCGACTGACACCCGAACAAGACGTCTAAATATTACTAACATAATGAACCCTCCAGCTGCCACGCTAGGAAGTCGCGCCCCAGGTGTCAAGGCGCGCAGCACCAGCCTCGAGCTGTCTTAGACCACGTGCACAGAACCAAACGGCACGGGCACGGCAATCATTTCTTGAAGTGAACGACCGGTGCCAAGTCCCAGCCAGGCACGAATCACACCTGCATGCGTCACGACCGCCAGCTTTTCATGCGCGCAGTCTTGCACTTCTGCTCTGAAATCCGCGACGCGCGCCCACAGTTCAGCAGCCGCTTCACCGCGAGGTGGGCGGCTATTCCACGGATCGAGCGCCCACGCTTCGCTCTCGGGTCCACGAAAACTCTCCCACAAGCGCCCCTCCCAATCTCCCATGTGGAGCTCACGCAGCCTGATGTCGTTTTTCACCGGAGACCCACGGACAATGTGTTCCGCCAACCTTCGGCACCGAGTCGCTGGGCTCGTCAACACGAGCTGGGGTGCCCAGGGCAGCCGCGCAACCACTTCTGCGGCGTCCCCCAAGAAACTTTCCGCGAGCGGCACGTCCGCGTGGCCGTAACACAGCCCAGGTGATTCGGCGATCTGGGTGTGACGGATGAGTAGAACGGTCATGGTGCGGTCAGCACACTTAGATACAAGACTACTTCAGCAATTTGTTGGGCAGCCCCCAGGCAATCTCCCGTGTAGCCACCAATGCGCCGCTTGAACCAGGCCGCGAGCCACACTTGGGTTGCGAGCAACGGCAACACCACCCACCACAACCCGAACGGCAACAAGGCCAGCGCTGAGCCCCCGGTAGTGAACGCGAATAGCGCCCTCGCGCCCCCGAGGTGCGTTGCGAGCGGCTTAGCTTTCGCGGCGTCTTCTCGCACGTAGCTGAGTACAAACATGAGCGAAACAGAGAGCGTACGGCTGAGCACGTGAGCCGCTAGAATCACGGCTGCAGCTGTCGAACTTGGTAGATGCGCTACGGCTTGCCACTTGAGCCCGACGATCATCACCGCACCGATTGCGCCGAAAGCCCCCACGCGCGAGTCACGCATGATTTCGAGCACCCGGTCCTTCGTGTATCCGCCGCCAAAGCCATCGCACACATCCGCGAAACCATCTTCGTGGAAAGCACCCGTTAAGAGCAGCGTCGCTGCGAGACTTAGCCCGCTCGCCACTGCTGGCGGCCACAGCTGGACCGCCAGCCACCAGACCCCAGCAGCGACCCCGCCGACGAGCCAGCCCATCAACGGGAAGTAACCGGCAGCCCGTTGTAAGTCTGCTGGCTGTCCGCCCCACCCCGCCGGCACTGGGACACGCGTGAAGAACATCACCGCCGCTGCCAACGCGTGCAGTTCCTGGCGGACCAAGTTCACCGGAAGAACCCCCTGGTAATCATCGCGAATCGTTGCCCCGGTCGCTGACCCCGGCTGATTCAAACGTCGCCATCTGCTTGTTGAAGTTAACCGCGGCCATCAACAAGGGCCAAACCAGCGCCGCCCCCGTCCCCTCACCGAGGCGCAAGTCCAAATCCAGCAAGGGGCGGGCGCCTAGCGCCTGGAGCACCCGCTGGTGGCCAGCCTCGGCCGAGCTGTGGGAAAACACCGCGTAGTCCATGACCTCCGGCGCTAGCCGAGTGGCCACCACGAGCGCAGAGGTCGTGATGAACCCGTCGTTGACGATCAGCATACGACGGGCGGCGGCGCCAATCATCGCGCCGGCCATCATGGCGATCTCACAACCACCATAGGCCGCCAGAGCCGCCAGCGGACTCAACGCCGCCCCATGCCGGGCCTGCACACGCGCCAGCACCTCTCGCTTCTTTTCTAACCCGGCGTCGTCCAGCCCCGTGCCCCGCCCGACACACTCTGATAGCGGTAAGCTGAGTAGCGCGCTCAGCAATAGCGCTGCTGCTGAGGTGTTGCCGATACCCATTTCTCCAAAGAGCAGCGCGTTGCTTCCTTGCGCCGAGCAGTCCGCCGCGATTGCCTCTCCACGAATCAAGCAGAGCTCGACCTCTTCCGTAGTGAGCGCGCACTCATTTAGCGCGTTGCGGGTACCAGCGCGCACCTTGCAGCTCAGTAGTTGCGGATGCGACGGCAGCTCAGACAAGACGCCCGCGTCCACTACACGCAAGGCCAAGCCCTGCTGCGCGGCGAAGACGTTGATGGCGGCGCCACCAGAAAGGAAGTTCAGCACCATCTGCGCCGTCACCGCAGACGGATAGGGGCTAACGCCCTCCGACGTCAGTCCGTGATCGCCTGCGAAGACCAGCACCGTTGGGGCTAACAACACAGGTTCTACCGTCGCCTGCATCAGGCCGAGTCGCAGCGCCAACTCTTCCAGCCGTCCGAGAGAACCCGGCGGCTTAGTCTTTTGGTCAATGCGGCGGCGCAGGGGCCCTTCCAGTTGCGACGCCAGCGCGGGAATACAGGGGATTTGCCAATTCATCATGAGAGTTACTTCAGGCGGACAAGGCAGCCGGCGACCAGCAGCCAGGCCTCGCTCGCTCGGGCAGCAGTGCACTGCGCTAAGGTGCCCGCTAAGTCGCGAAAGCGGCGCAGCTCCGCGGACTCCGGAACGGGGCTCCAACCCACTTCGTTGCCAACGATAACTACCGGCCAGGGGGCAGCCAACAGCGTCGCCAAGAGCGCGTTCCATTCGTCAATCAAGGTCTCATCGCTCCGCTCGAAGCGGTCACTTAACCAAAGCGTCAGACAATCCAACACGACACCCGTCGGAGGCGGCGCGAGTTCGCTCAGCGACTCCGCGACGTCAGCCGGGGCCTCAAGTGTGCGCCAAGCCGGGCGCTCGCCGCGGTGACGACGGATGCGCTCGCGCATCTCGTCGTCGTTTGCATCGGCCCGATAGGTAGCGACGAACACCACCCCCTCACCCCAGGTCTTGGCTAGCTCCACCGCGCGACGACTCTTACCGCTGCGTACTGGTCCGGTGAGATAACATATATCGCCCATTTCAATAACCTGCGGACTTCTAGAACTCGATGCCTTTTTGAGCTTTCACCCCGGCGTAGAACGGGTGCTTGAGCTCTTTCATCTCGGTCACGAGGTCGGCCACCTCAATGAGCTCCGGCAGAGCGCCGCGACCGGTGATGACCACGTGTAGGTCAGGCCGCTTCGCCTGAAGAGCTGCGAGCACTTCCGCCTTTGGCAAGTAGTCGTACTTGAGCACGATATTCAGCTCATCGAGCAGCAAGAATTTGACCTCAGGGTCTTGAAAATGAGCCAGCGCGATCTCCCAGCCTTCGCGGCACATTGCCGTATCTGCGACTCGATCTTGCGTATCCCAGGTGAAGCCCCCGCCCACGCTCTGCCAGTCCAGGTAGGGGCCGCGCAAGACACGCTCCACTGAGTCGCGACCGCGCTTGATAAACTGAACGACGGCACACTTGCGCTTGTGGGCGACGGACCGCGCCAGCATACCGAATGCCGCGGAACTCTTTCCTTTCCCGTCGCCAGTGTGCACGATCACTAGCCCGCGTTTCTCCTGCGCAGCGCTGATTTTAGCATCCACCTCGGCCTGTAGCGCTTCCATCGCCACGCGGTGCTGCTCATTGGCTTCAGAGGGGTCCGTCTCACTCGTCATAGGGTGCGGGAGTTAGCCCACGCTGGTGCGGGCCTGCACTAGAAAAGCCCATCGCCACAAACTCTGGCGGCCGATCCCGCGCGGCTCAGGGGCCAGGGGCCAACGATAATTCGGCGAAATGAGGGTTCAGCTGTCGCACGGGCGGATCCGCTGCCACACGAGGTCGCGATGGGCTCGCCTGACCCTGGAAACGCTGAGCAGCATGGAACCCGCGCACAGAGACCCGCGCGGCCGACCAACGGTCGGAGAGACGTTCACTTTCAGCGTCTCTGTGGGCCTTTCATCCCCTTGTCGGTCCGCAGGAGCTGAGGTCGGGCGCTCCTCGATCTCATTGGCCTTTCGGCGACTGCGTGCCAACCCGACGGTGGCGCTATCGCAGCGTGCTCTACATGGCCCCACGTTCTAAAGCTC
>JBDKJZ010000248.1:0-7946 GCA_039796375.1 Pseudomonadota bacterium | reverse complement strand
GCTGGCATTGACCCGCAGCTCGATCAGCTGGCGCTCGCTTCCGTTCGCGAGTGGGAGTTCGCGCCTGGCATGCGAGATGGCCGAAGCATGACGAGCTCGCGCCTAGTCCGCGTGCGCTACAAGCTTGAGCGGTAGACTGCCCCTTTCGGGAACCCTGATTCTACTCGCAGGATATTGGCCCACCGCTTCGTCGCGCAAGGTCGGACGGGAGAACCCGTAGGCGCCCCGGCGGACCGAATCGAGATGTTACCAAAGCGTCACCCATAGGCGGCGCTAGGCGTAGGAAGTACTGGCGAAGATGACTGATCTTGAATCGATGCTCTTGGACGCGCCGTCGTCTGCCCGCTTAGTGGCTTGTGGCATGAGGCTTCGCCGCATGACGCGAACTGCCCCCTGGCTCTTAGTCTTTCTGCTGACCACGACTGCCCGCGCGCAGCTCTCCGAGGAGGCCGCACCTAATGGGTCAGCGCCTCCCGCTGAAGGGGTTCAGACCTCGACGGCGCCCGCGCAGCCGGCACCAGAAGCGCCCGCGCAGCCGGCCCCAGAAGCGCCCGCGCAGCCAGTACCTGAAGTGCCGGTGAGAGCGGCGGCGCCGCGCACCGTAGCGGTTCGCCTGGTTGTGCTCCAAGGCCTGCGCCCGATCACAGGGGCAGAGGTGTCTGCAAGGGGCGCTGTTCTCACCGCTTCCAATGCTGAGGGCATTGCCGTTGTCTCGCTGAATCGCGGCGCCCACGAGTTGACTGTGGCTCTTCCCCCCGGGGCTCTCAGCGAGGGCTCAGAAGCTATGCAGGTGACGCTCCCGGTTATCGGTCTAGAGCAGCAGCCAGCGGAGGTGCTCGTGAATCTCAATCCCGACGGGACGCTGCAGTCTGTGGACCTCAAGGGAACTGTTGAGCCGGCGTCCGTGGCTGAAGCTGCGGGCCCCGCTCCTGAGGAGGCGCTGCAAGACGAAGCGGTCGTCACTGGTCGGGTGCAGGGACGGGTGACTTCTGTCGAAGGTAAACAAGGGGTCGCTGACGCCACCGTCATCGTGCTCGGGACAGCCGTTGAGGGGACGACCGACGCCAAGGGCGCGTTCTCACTGGAAGTGCCCGTAGGCAAGTATTCGCTGTCGGTGATTCACCCGGAGTTCGCGACCCAGAGCGTCGACGGCATTGCGGTCAAAGAAGGCCAAGCCGCACAGGTCCCAATCGAGCTACGCTTCGCCCCCGCCCAGGCCGACGACGTAGTCGTCACCGGGCAGTTCATCCAGGGCGGCGTCGCGGACCTGATGAACAAGCGTCAAGAAGCGACCTCAGTCACGGACGCGATCAGCGCTGAAGACATCAAGCGCTCTCCGGATAGCACCGCGGGCGCCGCCACCCGGCGCATCGTCGGTGCGACGGTCGTAGGTGGCGGTTTTCTTTTCGTCCGTGGTTTGGGTGGTAGGTACACCAACGTTCGCCTCAACGGCGTCGTGATGCCGTCGACTGACCCGGATGTGCCCGGTTTTCAAATCGACCTGTTCCCTTCAAGTTTGCTCTCCAGCTTGACGATCACGAAGACCTTCTCCCCCGACATCCCCGGTGACTTTGCAGGGGGATCGCTCAACGTGGAGACCAAAGCTTTCCCCGAAAGTTTCCAGCTCTCGCTGTCGGCAAACGCGAAGTACAACACGCAAACGACCGGGCGCCAGGTGTTGACGTACGAAGGGGGCTCGACGGACTTCTTGGCTACCGACGACGGCACGCGCGCTTTGCCCGATGAGGTGCCCACCCAAAGGATTCGCCCGCTAATCGGCGGCGAAGGTTCGTCGCAGGATGAGATCAACGAGATTGGCCGGGCTTTCGACAACAATTGGAAACGACAACGCACTACTGGCATGCCCAGCATGAGCCTCGGCTTCAGCGTGGGCGACAATTTCCAGTTCGACGAACAGAAGCTGGGTTACTTGTTTACCGCCGGTTATCGCCTCAACTTCGCTCGGTATAAAGAGGTCGTCCAGAACCTCAGTATCACCGGGGTCGGGGACGCGCAGGAGTTAATCGTGAGTGAAACCCGCGAGCGGGAAGTCGGCCGGGAGGAGGCTCAAGTGGGGCTCCTGGGAACCGTTAGCTATGCGTTCTCCGAGGACCAGTCGCTACGGCTCGTTTCGATGTTAACCCAGACGGCCGACGACACCACGGCGCTCGTGACCGGGTTCTCCGAAGGTGCCAACGCTACGACCGAGTATACGAGCTTTCGGTTTGTACAGCGGCAGCTGCTCTTTAACCAGCTGCTGGGTGCCCACAAGCTGTTCGGGAAACTTGACCTGGGGTGGCAACTCAATACCTCGCAAGTGGAGCGCTTGGCCCCGGACAGTCGCGAAGTTGAGTACCAGTCAAACGAGGACCGGTTTCAGCTGAGCGCTGGGAACACGAACGGAGAGCACATGTTCACTGAGTTCGGCCAAAGCGAGTACGGGGGAGGGCTAGACCTGTCTCTGCCTATCGACCCGATCACTTTGAAGTCCGGCTACGTCGGCCGCAGCTCGTCACGCGAGTTCCAGGCTCGGCGGTTCGCGACCGCTTTCAGAGGCACGCTGGAAGAGCGCGCGCTGCCGCCTGAACAACTCTACGAGCCTGAAAACTACGGAAGGACCCTAACCTTCAAGGAGTCGACCAAGGATGACGACTCTTATGTCTCCGATGAGGAACTGCACGCCGGGTACGCCATGTTGGACACACCCGTCGTCGACGGGCTGCGACTATTCGGGGGCGCTCGCCTGGAGGCCTTTACTCAGACGATTGAGCTGGTGGCGCCAACCGGCATCGAAGAATTCGACACCAAGCCGGCGAGGCGGTCCGATTTAGACTGGCTACCCGCGGCGTCGGCGGTCGTTGCCCTTGCTGACGACATGAATGTGCGACTGGCGTACGGCGGAACAGTCGCGCGGCCCCAAACCCGCGAGCTGGCCACGTTCCTGAGCACGGATTATGTCCGCAGACGCAACGTTCAAGGCAACCCGGACCTCAAGCGGACGTTCATTCACAACTACGACGCCCGCTGGGAGTTGTTCCCGTCGGGGACCGAGGTTCTGGCGGCGTCTGGCTTCTACAAGCAATTTCTGGATCCGATTGAGACCGTCACGCAAAACGACGCTGGCGATGTCGGGTTCGCGAACATCAAGGGCGCCAGCAGCTACGGCCTTGAGCTCGAATTGCGGGTGTCCCTCGATCGCCTGAGTGAGGATCTGTCCTGGCTCTCTAGCAGCGCAAACTTCGCGTGGATTCATTCCGAGGTGGAGCTGATTAAGCAGCAGGCAGAAGGGGCGACCATCAAACGCCCGCTTTCAGGTCAAAGTCCCTACATCGCCAACTTTTCGCTGGGCATAGAGCCTCCTGGCACAGAGTTCTCGACGTTCTTTTTCTACAACGTGTTTGGGCGCCGAATCTCCCAGGTGGGCCGCTCCGGCCTGCCAGACACCTACGAGCAGCCTTTTCACTCGTTGGATTGGACTGCGTTTTGGCCGCTGGGTTCGGGGTTCAGCGTGGGCGCTTCAGTGTCGAACCTGCTCAACCAGAAGACCGAGTTCAAAGAGGGCGATATCGTGGTCTCCAGCATCGAGCGCGGCCTCGACTTCGGCCTGAACCTGGGCTGGAAACACGAGTAGTCGCTGCCTTCGGGGTGATTCGCGCCCCGGTCACTAGATTGTCAGGGGGAGTTCACAAGTCTGCCACAGTCGATCCCCTACTATTCGCCAGCCTAGAGCGCGAGATTGAGCCGCCGGATTGAATGCGTCGGGGCTCCTTTAGGCGAACAAGGTCCACCACTCAGGAGACTCTCATGCGACACATTAGACTGATTTCTTACCTATTCTTCGGTGCCCTATCGGTAGCTCTTCCTTCTTGTAAGGAAGATGACAAGGAAACGGCGGATGACACCGACGAGGGAGAAGTAGACGCGGGCGACGGCGAGAACGGCGGCAGCGGCGGCAAAGGCAGCGGCGGCAAAGGCAGCGGCGGCAAAGGCAGCGGCGGCAAAGGCGACACGGGCGGCATGGGCGGAAGTGGAACGATGGAGCCCGACGGCGGAACTCCCGACGGCGGAACTGCCGGCGGCGGACCCGTAGAGCCTGACCCGGTAGTGTGCCCGGCACTCAACAAGCGTAAGGTCGTCAAGGTTGCAGCAGAGGTTACGAAGAATGCCACCTGGACCTGCGAGAACACGTACGTCCTAGAGACAAAGACCTTCGTCACGGGCGGTACGGTCACGGTCGAAGCCGGCACCGTAGTCCAAGGCATGCCAGGCTCAGCTCTGATCTTCACGACAGAGTCTCGCTTGGTGACTCAGGGTACGGCTGATGCCCCGGTCGTCTTCACTGGTGCCCTCGACAAAGGCGCGCGCGCAGGCGGTGACTGGGCTGGCCTTGTTCTGCTTGGCAAAGCACCGATCAACGTGGGCCCTATCGAAGGTCTACCTGCTGGCACAAACAAGATTGAAGGTCTCCCGACGGATGAAACCCGTTCAAGCTACGGTGGAACTGATGCCAAGCACGACTGCGGGCAGCTCAAGTACACCCGTATTGAGTGGGCAGGTGAAGAGCTGAGCATAGGTAAAGAGCTCAACGTTCTTACCATGGGCGGCTGCGGCTCTGACACTACGCTTGACTACGTTCAGCTCCACCAGGGCCTAGACGACGGTCTGGAGATCTTCGGTGGTTCACCGAGCGTGAGTCACTTGGTGGCGTCCAGCATTGCGGACGACTCGGTCGACTGGGATTTCGGTTTCACCGGAAAGGTTCAATTCGTCGTGGTCGTTCAAGACCCCGCATTCGGCGACGCCGGCTTTGAGACGGACAACAACAAGAACTTACGCGACGCGGAGCCCCGTTCAAATCCAACGGTATACAACGCGACCTTGGTGGGCGGCTCTACTACGCCCGAGTCGCAGACCGGTTGGGTTGCACGGCTCGGCACCTGGGGAACCATCGGTAACACCATCTTCACGAACTTCACGGGCCCAGCCATTGATGTCCGCGACGCAGAGTCGGTTGCCGGGACGACGGGTGCAAAACCCAGTCTGGTCGTCACCAGTAGCATGTTTTTTGAGAACGGCGCCGCAGGAAACGTTCACTTCTCGGCTGAAGCAGGCGCGGCCGACAACGACGTCGGCTTTGACGAGGACGCCTACTTCCGTGGCGCTGCATGGAAGAACCAGTTCGATGTCGACCCCGAGCTGCCCAGCATCGACCCCGCGGCTCCGAACTTGGTCCCGCCTAAGACGAGTCCCGCTACAATGGGCGGGACGCCCCCGGCTGGGTTCGACACCAAGGCCAAGTACATCGGCGCTTTCGAGCCCGGTGGCAAGGACTGGATGGCTGGTTGGACCGACTTCTCGGCAAACTGAGAGTTGATCCTAGCTAACAACAAGGGCTGGCGCGGTGTTCGCGTCGGCCTTTGCTGTTTTGTTCGAAGCAGGTGGACTCGCGGCTTGGTCTTGGCCCCGCGCTGTCCCCGTGAGTTGACATTCTCGGGCGCGCGTCGCTGAATCTTCCGATGCGGACGCGCGGCACGCTCTCGATCGTTTCCTTCGTCCTCGCGTGCGGAGTGTTGAGCTGCACAGGGAGTGCACCGCACGTTGCGTCAGCGCCCCCTTCCCAACCGCGCCCTGCGGTGCCCAGTGGCCCGCCTGAGGTCATCACAGTGGAGCTTTCGGTGGAGCTCGCGGCTCTTCTGCAGGTGAGCGTCGACGGAACGCTCGTGGAACGCCAGGAGACGCCATCGGTGCAACTTGCCGCTATTCGATCGGCTCTCCAACAGAGTGGCGCGAAGCGCTATCGGCTCCTGGCGGGCGATGCCGTGACCGGTGCGGGGCTGGTGAGCTTCTTTCAAGCCGCACAAGAGGCGGGCTTCGCCAAAGCGACGTTGATGCTCGCAGACGGCACGCAGGCTGAGGTGGGGTTCCCCGCGACCAGGCAGAGTACTGCACCCGTTGATGAGCGCGCGCGGGTGATTGGGCTCGTCGTCCACGCCGATCAGGTGCTGGTTCAGAGCCGAGAGCAGTCGAGCGCTGCCGGCTACTCCCTGCCGATTTCAAAGATTGAGGCGCTGCTCCCTAGCTTGGTCCGCGGGATCTGCGGATCGCAGTCCCGCTGTGACACGATAGCTGTCAGGCTGACCGCTGACGCGCGCGTACAAGAACTGAAGCGGGTGTTGGTTGCGCTCAGTGAACTTGAAACGGAATTCACGATCGGAGCGGAAGAGGTGCCTGCTATAGAAGCGCATGAGGTTGTTAACGCTCAAACGACGGGCTCTAGGAAGACCCGTGAGCGTTTGCCAGCGGAGACGATCCGCAGCGTCGTGCGCGCCGGGTTCGGCGGCTTTCGAAGCTGTTATGAGGACGGCCTTGTGCGCAACGCCAACTTGACGGGGCGAGTGACCGTCGCGTTCGTAGTCAACCGCGATGGTTCGGTCACGTTTGCTCAGTCGCGGCGTTCACCCAAGCAAAAAAAAGGCGCAAAACCACCGGGTACGGGGACGACCATAAGCGATGAGGCGGTGATCCAGTGCGTCGTCCAGCGCTTCAAGCAGCTGCGGTTTCCCGCGCCCAGCAGTGGCCGCATCTCGGTGGTTTACCCCATCGAGTTTTCACCCGCGATGGAGGGTGTCGAACCGTCCCAAGAGTAGGTGAACCCTGGCGCTGGGTTTACGCCGCCACCCGTTTTCAGGTTGAGGCGGAGTGTGTGCGAGCGCCCGTGGGGGCCAGCCTGCGGCGGCCCTTGGCGGCTCAGTTTCGTGAAAAACGAGGAGTTTTGGCTTGGCTGCTGAAGTCCGGGGGCGCCTGGCCGTTCTAGTAGGGGGAAGCACGTGCTGCGTACCCTGCTTTTACCGGGTCCACGATGCCAGAAGCGCCGCAACAAGAAACGGAAACTGTCCCACAGGGCGCCTTGGATGAGCTGGGCCAGCGCGTGGCGCGGGGAGAAGTGAACTTGCCGCTCTTACCTGGCGTCGCGATGGAAGTCACGAACCTGGCCGCTCAAGACAACGCGGACGCGCGGGTGATAGCTGAGCTCTTGCGGAAGGACCAGGCACTCGCGACCCACGTCCTGCGTGTTGTCTCGTCGCCGTTGTACAGCGGGCGCACACAAATCGTCTCGCTGCAGCAGGCGGTCGTGCGCCTAGGAGTGCAGAAGATCCGTGAGATCTCCTTGGCCATCGCGTTTCGCGTGGGCGTCTTCAAGCTCAAAGGGTTCGAGTCCGAGGTCAGCGCGCTATTCCAGCATTCCCTGGGTGCTGCGATGTATGCTCAAGAGATCGCTCGCGCCACCCGCCGCAACGTCGACGATGCCTTCATGTGCGGCCTTTTGCACGATGTCGGGCGCCCGGTCATCCTACAGGCGCTCGTGAAAATCTTGGCTGAGCAAAACTTGCGTGTGCCCGCGAGCGCAGTCATTGGCGCGACTAGCGAGCTGCACGCCGACTTTGGCGGAACGCTGGCTGAGCTGTGGAGTTTGCCGGAGGCCGTCAAGATGTCAATTCGTTACCATCACTCGGACGCGCCGCCGGAGGCTCACATCAGCTGCGTCCGCATCACGGCGCTTGCGGATGAAATGGCGCGCTTCACGTTCGAGCCCGAGCGTCTGCCTGAGGCGACGCTACGCCAGCACTCCGCCTTGGCTCAGCTTGAGCTCTACCCGGAAATGGTCGACAAGCTGCTGGCTAAGGCGGACGCCATCCGCCAGGCCGCGGGGGTGCTGGCATGAGCGACTACGACTTGGTGGTCATTGGGGGCGGGCCGGCGGGGCAAAAAGCCGCCGTGCAGGGTGCCAAGGCCGGGGCGCGTGTGCTGCTGATTGAGCGCTCCAAGAGCGCGGGAGGCGCCTGCGTCCGCTACGGCACCATCCCGAGCAAGACACTGCGCGAGACCGCGCTGTCATTGGGCAAGTTCCGCAAGCTCACGGCGCATCTGATGCAAGTCGACCTGCC
>JBDKJZ010000247.1:0-7947 GCA_039796375.1 Pseudomonadota bacterium | reverse complement strand
CTCCACTCCGGCATCCATCGCGGGCGCACCCCCATTGGGCGCAGAACCTGGCATCATGTTCTCACTCCCAGCGTCGACAGGTCGGGTCACGCGCCCCCCCGCATCTTGTTGGGAAGCACCACTGGACTTCTTGCCACCAACCCCGGTGGCTTCACTGCCTCCACCCGAGGTCTGTCCGCTGGGTGCGTTGGCCGTACCCCCGCTGCTAAGCGGTCCGCTGGCCCCGGTTTCGGAGTCCCCTTGGCGTGTAGTGCCGGTTGGCTCTGACGCCCCCTCACACCCAGTCGCTACAGCGATCAATACACCCCAAACCGCTACTTGTATCAACGTATCCATAGCTAAACTCCGTCTTCGCAGGTCGCCTACTCGGACCCTTCGAACAAGAATACGTTGTCGATGTGAATTGTGGTGACTTCGTCGGCGAAGGTGGACTTGTTGTTGTAGCCGCCGATGGTGAGTTCGTGTGGCCCCGCGGGGAGTACAATGGTCTGGTGGAAGTTGCCGGAGAGGTTGCCATCGTCACAGCGCCGCGCGACGTAGTCGTGGGGGCTCGTGCCGAATAGGACTCCGTCGACCGCTACCAGCACTTCACCGCACTCGTCAGCCTCATATCCTGACGACATCCAGAGGCTGTAATAGAAGTTGAGATCTACGGCTGTCTCTTCGGGGAGGACGAAACTAGTGCGCCAGCCGCCAGAGAGATTGTTGACCTGAGTCGACGATCCTCCGAGCGTCACGTGCAGGGCCGCTCCGTTCACTTCGCCGTCTGAGTATTCTGGCCGCTGGGTGCCGCGGAAGGTATCCGGTACAAACGTGAACCCGTCAGCGTCAGTGTCGAAAGTTGCGGCCAGGATCGTGTCTCCCAGCTCCTTGAGCTCCAGATAGTTGAGGTTGACTTCGTCAGTGTTGAAGGCAACGCGCACGGTATGGCGACCCGGGGACAACAGAACCGGGGCGGTGGTTCGATCTTGCCAAGACTGCCACCCTTGATTGGGCGCGGTGAGAGTCCCGACATTCGTGCCATCGACACTAATCGTCAGTGACTTTCCGGATGAGGCACTGGCCACCCGAGCGGTGACGGTAAAGCTGCGACCCGTTTCGACCAATACGTCGTACTCCAGCCACTCACCGGACCGGGTCCAGCCGATGTTGCACTCGCCACCCTTAGGATCGGAGGTGAGTTCCATGTCCACTCCATCACCGCGGTCGCAGCTGGGGCTCCCGGCCTTTCCCTGATTGTTGTCATGACTGGTGTCCTGCCGTTTGATGTAGTCTTCGGCTTCGACTCTCGCGGGAATCGTGGGGGGAAAAAAGCGACCGAGCTGCGCTGGACGCTGGTGAACGACCGCCCCGGAGCTAACGAGAACCTCCATACCGTAGAAGGTGCCGCTATGGGGCCCCACGTGTTCTAGAGCGAGGTGCCCGTTTGGTGCGACAACGTGCAGATTCGCAGGTGCGCTGAAGCGCAGCCAGTCTTCCCCCATGTACACCATGAGCAGGTCCGGATCCCCCCCGTCCAGGACCTGCACGGCTCCGTGCCAGGTGCCCGGCGTTCCGATGTGTAGGACTATGGGACCGGCCTCTTGATCCAACAGCAGCTCTGAACCGGGGTTTAGGCTGAGCTGCGAAAACGTGTATACGCCCGAACTGAGCTGCAGAGCGCCTTCGCCTACAGCGTAAAAACCGTAAGCGCCTGGGGAAAGAACAGTGGTTCCCGCGAGGACGTTTCCGTTGGGGCCGCCGCGTGGCGGAATCGATGAATACTCGTAGATCTGCTCTGGCTGAAATGAGCCGAAAGTAGTGATGTTCGTGCTGCTGACGTTGTTCCCAAGCGCGACGCTGTTTTCACTGAGGATCAAGCCGGAGCGAACGACGTTATCACCTACGAGCAGCGGCCCTCTACTGTACACGGCTCCGATGCGTGCGTTGTTCCCCACCAGAGCGCCGCTGTCGCCCATGCTCACTAGCGGGCCCGCCGACACGTCGACGCCGTTCGCGGTCCGAAGGAATTCAGCCGCGCCAAGCAGCAGCCTGTCAAAGAACAGCCCCCGGGGCAACGACAGCGTGTGCAGTTGAGGTTCAACGTCGCCTGGGTTGCCATGAGACTCACCGCAGGTAATTCCCAGGGCCTGCTGGGTGCTTTCAGTGTGTCCCGCCTCGGTTGCCTCATGGGCGCTACACCCAAAGCTTGCCAACGGCAAAAGGCTTAGGCACGCGTAATCCTTGAAGCGATCTCGAATCCACCACAACGCTAGCCGCATAGTCCTCATCGGTGCTCCTCAGTCGTCAGTAGCGTCACGTTTTCCAGCACTACCCAACCGTCCTCGTGCGCAAATTGCACGCGAATCGTTTGGTCATCGTGGTTTAGGAACACGGCTTGGCTAACGCCATGTGCTAGGTCCTTCGGGTCGTCCGACGCACGCAACATCCAGGGCACGACGCTGTAAATGTTTAACTCGCCTTCTAGCGAAGCAAACTGGAGCACACCCTCCATCCTCTTGGGGATAGCCTCGCCAGCTCTGAACGCGCAGTCCGCTCGGTCCGGGTTCCAGGACAGCGTGGCGCGGAGCACAGGGTTAAGCGAACCTTCCTCCGCCACCAGCTGGGCTTCGCTCCTGGGGCCGCAATCTAGAAGCGAACCCTCGGGGTCGTCCGGTGCCCGCCCCTCCGGGGAAGCAGTCCCGGTGGTGTAGCCCTCGCGACCGCAGCCACTCAGCGCTAGGGCAGCGCAAAGGACGACCTGAAGCTCTCGAGAGCTTCTCGTTCGCTCAGCCTTGGCGAAGTTTCGCCGCTGTAAGTGGCCCCAACGGTGCGTCAATGCTTTGTCCTCCTGCGCGCTCCGTATCAGTGATCATGAGGCAGATTCAATGCGAATTTAAGAATCATCAGCAAATTGTGTCTCACCACCCATGCCAAGCCCGAGTGACACTGCGCTGAAGTGCCCGACGATCGCTGTGGTGGCGGCAGGCTCTTGTGACGGAAGTCCAGGCAGTTTCCAGTACTTCCACCCGGCTGCGAACGCAGATTGTTTCGTCTGAGCGGAGTGCGCTGTCCGACGCCCAACGTTGGCAAAACTGGAAGTGGTGCACTGGGCACAAACCCAGTACCTGGATGGAAGAACCTGCTCAGTCGGCAGGAATGGACGGCGGCCAATACCGCGTGCACAGGGTGTTTCCTCTGGGAGTGCTTAGTGCTAGAAGGCTAGCGGTGTCGCTCCGTGGTCTAACCTGCCGCTTAGTAGTTGTGCCCTTGTTCGCGGCGTGCAGCAGCCCGTCAGAACAGTGCGATGAAGACAACAACTGCCCACCGGTCGAGGGCGACGGCAAACCGTCTGGGGCAGTGGATGATGACACCCCGTCTCGCGATATAGCCGCCGAGGAATTGTGGACGGGCTGCGCCAAGAACGAAGACTGTACCGGCGAACAAGTTTGTCTTGCGGAAGGTGGCGACGACTACTTCGGCGGCGGTTATCCCGGTGGCTTGTGTGCCCTTCCCTGCTCTGACGATCCCGCTGTGTGCGATGAGCTGCCCATCGCGGCAGTTTGCGTAGAAGCGGGGGGAGAGCAAGCGGTCTGCCTTCACAGCTGCCAGACAGGCTTCGGAAGCGTCGCGGCGCCGAGCTGTGGCGACCGCGAAATGTTCGCCTGCGACTCTGTTTCGACCGGTCGCGAGGCGTACTGCCGCGGGTTTTGCATCAGCGACAGAGAGTGCGGAGCTGGGCGGTGTGATTTGAGAACGGGCAGCTGCCGCGATGACCATGAGGAAGGCGGCGAGCTCGGCCAGCCCTGCTCGCCTGCTGGCTCCGACGGTGGCGCCAACGCGGAACCACAGTGCCGCGGCCTATGCGCCAACGTGGGCGCCGAAGTGGGCGTCTGTTCCCATCGGTGCAAGCTTGGCGGTCTGAGCAACTGCGGCGCTGATGGCGAGGCGGGCGTGTGCCGGTTTCCGCCAGCGGGGCACAGCTTTGGAGACGTAGGGTTCTGCGCGCGTCTTTGCGACGTCAGCAGCGAATGCTTCCCGCCCGCGGTCATATGCGAGCCATTCTCGGCGAATGACTTGCGCGAGATGACCGGCTACGTCGGAGTCTGTGTGCCGGCAGGCGCACCTCTGAAGTAGCGCTCAGACGCGTTGCCCGCAAGTGTTCCAGACACAGCACACAGGCCGTGGTCCGGCGCGGCCCCACTCACGCGCCCACCGTTCACTTTGAGCAACCATCGAATTTCGCTGCGGGTGATGGGTGCATGAAGGAGAGGTCCCAGCGTGGCTCGAAGAGTCTCCTCGACCCAGTTCGTCCCGCAGTGCGCACCACCTTCCCCCAAGACCACCTTCGAACCCTTCGCGCGGACATTGGCGGCCATTCAAGGCGATGCTAAGGTGCTCCCATGAGCCTCGCCGCGCGCAAGCTTGCCACATATGCGGACGTGTTAGCGGCGCCACCGAACAGGGTCGCAGAAGTCCTGCTCGGTGAGCTGCGCCTCAGTCCCCGCCCGGCGCGCAGGCACGGCCATGCCGCGTCGGTGTTGGGCATGGACATCGGCTCGGCTTTCGAGCGCGGGCGGGGCGGGCCAGGGGGTTGGGTGATCTTTGACGAGCCAGAGCTGCACCTGGGGGCCGACGTCGTCGTGCCAGATCTGGCGAGCTGGAAGCGTGACCGCTTTCCGGTGAGCGGAGCCGAAGAAGTTTACTTCACGACCGCTCCAGATTGGGTCTGTGAGGTGCTCAGCAAGGCGACTGCGCGCTACGATCGGACCGACAAACTCACGATCTACGCTCGCGAGGGCATTCCGTACGTTTGGCTTCTCGACCCGGTGTTGCGCACGCTTGAAGTGTTCATTCTAGACGCCGGGCGCTGGGCCCTGCACGGCACTTACCGCGATGACCAGCTCGTAGCAGCGCCGCCGTTCGAAGCGGTGCCGCTGGAGCTGGCCGCTCTCTGGTCGCCAGGTAGTGAGACCGACCCGCAGCCTGGCGAGTGAACCCACCATCAATGTTGTCTCCAGCACTGCGAGCGTGGGTTCAAGCCCGAATCTCCGAACGGGTCGCGGTCGCAGCGGCCGGTGATTGGGCGCGCGAGGTGGAGCGGGAGCACGAGTTGTTGCTGATTGATGGCAATGAAACCGAGCTGTGGTTCCTCGGGCTCGACGGCACGCTGTATTCGGTGGACAGGGACTCGGTCGCGCACCGGCCAGAAGCGGTCCGCGACCCAGAGACCGTGCGCGCGGTGTTACGGCGCGCCGCGAGCCACCAGCCTGAGCTTGCCCTCTTCTCTGACGCGGCGTCGACCGAGCCAAGTCTGTTATCGCCTGACGGAAAGCTGCTGGTGCAGACCTTTCCCGATTCACGCTTGTCTGGGTATTCCTATGAGGAGGTCACCCGGCTCGTCGTCACCGACACGGCAACGCGGGCCACGCTGGTTGACATGCACCTGCGCGCTCCGGGGCTGCGCCCGCTGCGGTTTGTCTCTCCGCTTCGGGTACTGCTGACTGACGATGAAGGCACGGAGGTCGAACGCGAGCTTCCGGCGCCTGCGGTCCAGCGCGAGGCCACGCTAGAGGCCACGCGCGCGCTTTCGGCGCCTGCGGTTCAGCGCGAGCTCCCAGCGCCCGAAGAGGCGAAGGTCGCCCCAAGAGTCGAGCGTCTCGACTACGTAACGGGGCGTGCCGGCGTGGTCGGCATGGTCTCCTTTGGGTTCGCTTCAGCGCTCGCCGCAATGGGTACTGTCGGCGCGTTCATATCTGGCGACAGCTTCGGTTTCGTGGGTACGTTGTTCACGCTGGGGTTCGCCGCGTTGGCAGTCACCGCTCGGACCTATGAAGCCCACCAGGAGTTCGATACGAGCGCCGGTGAAGTGCGAGAGGTGCGGCGCTCGGCGCTGCACTATCGGCAGCGGCGGTGGCCGCTCACGTCTTTTGATCGCGTGCAGCACTGGCGCGGTACCAACCGCGGCGCGCCAGTTTACTACCTGACCCTAGAGGGCCGCGAGCGTTGCCTTTTGTTACCCGTAGATCGCGACCTGCGAGTACTGCTGCCGATCGGCGAGCGGCTTGCGCTTGCGCTTGGGCTCAAATGGTTGCCGGAGCCGATCCCGGATCTGAAGAAGGGCCCACCGCGCTGAGTGACCGCGCTGAGTGACCGCGCGGAAGCCTGAGCTCGCCGCCCTAGGAGGTGGGGTAGCTGGTGCACGGTGGAGCCAGCTACCCCACCCACCCGAGCTCGCCGCAGTCAGCTAGTCCGGCTTTAGGCCGGACCCACTTGCACGCCCGACAGGATTCGAACCTGTGACCCACGGCTTAGAAGGCCGTTGCTCTATCCAGCTGAGCTACGAGCGCAGAGCGTCCGTGTTCTACAGGAATCTCCTCTGAGCGCAACAGTATGGCGTGACTGCGGCGAGGATGTGGGATTTCTCCCGCCTTGTGGTGAGGGCGCTATGGACCTGCCCGTGGCGGTGCCTGTAGCCTGCGCGGCTATGGGCTCTCTACGTGGCGGACTCGTGGCTTTACTGGTGACCTTTGTGGGCTGCGGCCTGGCCGCTTGCGGTGGGAGTGCGGAGCCGGCGCCCAAGGTTCCACCGCCGCCGCCGCCGGCCCCCGAAGAAGCGGCCGATCCGACCTGGCACGCAGCGCAGAGCCGCCCCGCGGCCCCCGTTGAAGAGGAACCGCCGCCACCACCGGTTGAGAAAGCCTGCGCCGAGCCCGAGTTCAAAGAGGGCGCGACGGTCAGTGAAGCGATCTCGGCTGTGGACTCGTGTTGGAAGTTTCAGGGAATCGAACCGGACGTCCTGGCTGCACCTTTGAAGGATCCTGAACTGTTCAAGCCCTGCAAGCTGCAGTCCGCACACAAGTTTCAGCTGCGCTTAGCGATCTGGGACGGGCGCGTGGTCGGCGCGGATGTTCAGTCCGTCAACTTGCCACTGAAGAAATGTATTGAGACTCAGGTCCGAGGCCTGAAGTACGCGGAGCAGCTCAAAGCGCTCAATACGGTCGAGTACAGTTTCTAACTGTCCGCCCAGTTTTCTAGCTGTCCGCGCAAGGCGACGCGGCGGTGCTGTCTAGGGGATCGAAGCTGCGTCCACCGCCCGCGGTGATCTGGGCGGTAGTCAGCCCAAAGCGGCGTTCACGCTGCTGGTACACCTCAAGCGCTTGGCGCATGCTGGACTCCCCGAACTCGGGCCACATGATCGGCAAGAACAGCAGCTCCGCGTAGGCCGACTCGAACAACAGAAAGTCGCTCACGCGCGACTCACCGCCCGTGCGGATCAGGAGATCCACTGAGGGGAGGCCCTGGGTCGTCATTTCCGCCTGCAAGCGCTGTTCATCGATCTCTTCGGGGAGTAGCAGCCCCGCGCGCACCTTGATCGCCAAAGCACGCGCGGCCGTCGCGATGTCGTGCCTTCCGCCGTAAGACAGCGCCAAGCTGAGCACCATGTCGCTACAGTCACGGGTGTACTCCATCGCGCTCTCCACGGCCGTCCTAGCGCCGTACGGGAGCTCCTCAAGTTCACCAATCACGTTCAGGCGGATCCCGCGTTCCTTCAGCTCGACCTTCTCTCGATCGGCGAAGTGGGCGAGCAGCTGCATCAGCGCCCGGACTTCAGCGTCAGGTCGGTTCCAGTTCGCAACACTGAAAGCGTAAAGCGACAGGTACTCCACCCCGAGAGAGCGACTCGCGCGGACGGTCTCCCGAACAGCGTCGGCCCCCCTAGAATGCCCCTCGGTGCGTCTGAGGCCCCGGGCCTGCGCCCAGCGGCCATTGCCGTCCATGATGATTGCGACGTGTTTGGGAGTGCGTGCTGGTTCGGTGCTCATGAGGATCTACCGGGCGAAGGAGGTCGCGTCCGACGGCGCCTGGAGCGTGCACTGAATTTCAGGCCGAAGTGTGGAGGTTCCGAGGAATAAGCAGCGGTGCGAGCCGTCCTAGCGCAGTTCGGACTTGCTGCTTGACACCCAC
>JBDKJZ010000246.1:0-7949 GCA_039796375.1 Pseudomonadota bacterium | reverse complement strand
AGAACGGCCTTCTAGCGCACCTGCGATGGCTCCAGCAACGGCGGCGGGCTGGGTCCCCGCCATGCTCCGATCGAAAGCGAGGACTACATGCTTGTCGACCAGCACCTCGCCGTCGAGGTCTTTGTTGACCACTAGCGCATAGTCGACCCTCGGGACGGATTCTGCGTCGTGTGCCACGACCCAGGGCGCTTGGCCCAGTCCCATACTCGCAGCCAGTGGCGGCAAGCGACTTGCATGGAAACCGTGTACGGCTCCGTCCGCGTCTACCCGTAGCCCACCGGACTCAAGCAGACCGAATGGCGGTGCCAGTTCACTTTCGGCGTGCTCCGGGTCAAGCAGCCCGCTGCAAAATTGATCCAGCGGCGAAAGCACCAGGGCGCTTCGAACTCGAGCTCGGGTTAACGTTCGCACCACGTCGGCTCCGCACGAAGAGAGGCGAACGTCGCTCGCGGCAAACGAAACGAGCGCAATAGACTGGGGCGGTGCCGTCGAGGCGAGGGCCCGTAACCCTCGCGACCAAAACCACTGGTCCAAAGGAGCGAGGAGCGAGGTGAGGCTGACCAAAACACCAACAAGGACAGCGATCAAATCTATGCGCACCCAGGCTGGCAGGTGGCTCGTGGGCAGAGCGGAGCCTGCCATTGGGCGCGGGGCGAGGTATTCCTTGGGAACCTTTCGCTTCTTTGGGCTGAGTGAAATCATGGGAAAGCTCACGGGTGTGAGCTGAGCGAGAGTATACGCGGAGATCGCCGAGGGGGCAGCGTTCCGAGATTTCCTGTGATCGCGAACCGTACCCGGCCTACTTTCGGGAGCCGACCGTTTGAGTGGCCCTTCACTGAGTGAGCAGAAGCCCGCAATCTACCGTGCTTTCAGTTCAGGAGGGCGAGCCCGACAATGTGGGGAACCTAGCGCCGCTCAGTTCTCATGTGGGGTTAGCGTGTGAGCCTCAATGGCCGTAGTGCGCTCGTAGGCGCCCGGTCCTCGGGGCCAGAGCACTGCAACGCGCTGCGAGTCATGCTTGAATTCCTTTCGTCGATCGACGCGTTCCCGAGCAATGGTCTCGACCGGAGCTTGCATGCGCCAGTGCTCATTGGCGTGTTACTGCTCACGTTCTTTAAGGAGACATTCGGCTGGACCTACGCGGGGCTGGTGGTTCCGGGTTACCTGGCCACGGTTCTGCTAGCAGCTCCGCTGACGGGCGGTTTGGTCGTACTGGAGTCGATCGCAACGTTGATTCTCGCATCAGCGCTGGGACGCTGGATCCCGACTAGCGGCTTGTGGTCTGTGTTTTTCGGTCGCGAGCGGTTTCTGCTCTTGATCGTCTCGGCGCTAGTGGTTCGCCTCGGCGTCGAGGGAGCGCTGCTGCCGGGAGCGGTTGAGCAACTCGGAGTGGCCCACTCGCGAGTGCTTTACAGCTTAGGGTTGGTGCTCGTTCCGTTGCTCGCCAACAGCTACTGGAACGCTGGGTTTGTTCGCACATTTCCTCGGGTGGGTTTTATTACCCTTCTGACCTACCTGATCGTCAGTGAAATACTACTCAAACACACAAACTTCAGTATCTCTAGGTTCGAAATCGCCAACGAGAGTGTCTCGCTTGCGTTTCTTGAGTCGCCGCACGCTCACATCATTCTGCTGATCGGTGCACTGCTGGGGGCTAGGTACAACCTTCACTACGGTTGGGACTATAACGGGATTCTGGTTCCAGCCCTGCTAGCAGTGGCTTGGTACGAGCCTCTGAAAGTGGCAACGACCCTGCTTGAAGCGATTTTGGTTTACGTCTCTTGTATTGGCCTGATGAAGGTGCGGCCCTTTTCACGCGCGTTGATTGTTGGTTCTAGGAGAACGCTGATGGCATTTTCAGTGGGCTTCCTTTTCAAGTACGCAGCCGGATTCGTGTTGCAGCATTACGCGCCGACGGTCCAGTTGATCGACTACTTCGGTTTCGGCTATCTGCTCCCAACGCTGCTGGCAGTGAAGATCTGGAACAGGGGCAATGCGCTCGTGGTCCTTGGTCCCGTCTTGCAGGTGAGCCTGATCGCGTTTCCGCTGGGAAGCTTGGTAGGATACCTGATACGCGACCTTGGGCCTGGTCCTAGCAGCGACGCCCAAGCGCTGCCCGCAGCGAGTCCACAGGGTCAAAACGTGACTATGGCGCTGATGCTCGGGGATTCCGCGCCAGCGCCGCATCGAACCGGGACCCTGTTCAAGGGGGCCAATACCTACGCCGTGACTCTTGCGGCGCTGTCGGACTTCGATCCTGAAAGGCTAGAGCAAGTGGATGTTCGACGTCTCCGCCGCTTCGGAATGGGGATGACCTCTCAGCTGCCGGGAGGGTGGGTCGTGATGGTCCCGTGGTCTGAGAGCCCGGATCAGGACGTCGTCGGTCCAAGGATTGCCTTACAAAACAGCTCGCTGCAGGGCCGCAAATGGTTCGTGGTTGCTGATGCCGAACAGGTAGCCTCAGCCGCTATTGCCGGGGCGGTTCAGGTGGCGGAGCATCTCGACGCGGCGAGCGTGCAGGTTTGGTCCCATTTGGACTCAGTGAAGGCGCTGGACAAAGAATTCACGGAGAACTTGGCGCTGCAGAATTCAGGGTCGCACCTCGTGATCGTTCGAATTGCAGAGACACAAACCTCAACGGCTGAGCTTGCGGTGGCCGGGCAGCTGCCCGAGGGTCTGACCCCCATAGCTCTTGGGCAAGCGCTAGGTCTTCCAGTGCAAGTGCGGTGGCTCAGCGCTCAGAGTTCTGAGTCGGCGCTCACCCGTGTGAGCTTAACTCTGCCGCCCGCGGCCGCCCATGAGTCGGTCGCAGGGTGGCTCAGCGCGTCGCCGTCGGAAGACTGGGGCACTCTGAATCAACCTCAATTGGACGAACGTTTGAGTGCGCTGACCAGAACGGGGACGGCGACGTTCGTGGCCCCTACGACGGCTGAACTGCGGGTCCTTAGCGAGGGGGTGCTGGCTCCATGGTTGGCGCGAACCGTCGGGGCACCGCGCGCTTGGGAAGCGGCCCTTGCGGCTCAGCTGGGCTACAAGTTTGCTCGCGTTGCAGGCGTTCTCGACGGCTGGGCGATGTTTGAACCGGAGTCTCCCGAACGCCGCGGCAGGGCAACGCTGCTACGACGACTGACGTCCCAGTCAACCCCTGGGCTGTGCGTGGGTGTCCCCGCGCCGCGCTGGGAAACGGGTACACTGGGAACAGGCGTGCGATTGCTAGATGCGCTGAATGCTCAAACCCTGGTGGTGCACGGGGCGCTACCCAACGCAGCGGCTGATGGCTCTGCCGACGTCCGCGGTTTGCGGGGACGTCGCTCGTACTATCAGCGGATGATCGAGGCGTGGCTCAACTCGGGCGGGAGCTGCATGACTATTAGAGGGGTTACCGGTGGCGCAGGCGCTGCGTCTTCGTCCGTTCTGACCCTTGAGAGAGAGTTGCTTGATTTGCGAGCCGCTCCAGGGTGGCTCACTCCTCTGCTGCAGCAGATGGAGGCTCTGGGTGTGCCACTGGTCCCTTTTGACGGCTCAGCGGCAAGCGTTGAGTTCGAGGGCGCGGGAGATCCTTTGATGTCGTACTCTCGCAGTTTCGCTCGGGGGAAACTGGCAATGTTGTGGCTGACTGCTGAGGCGCGAAGTGTGCTCCAACTGGGTACGATGACTGCAGGGTCGCTGGCTCGCCTCAGGCGCTGGTCAGAGTTCCCGCGCGAGTCGCCAGAGGTCTGGCTTGAGGCACTTCGTGCCTGCTCCCCAGAGCACTCGTCGCCCCACGGCTCCGACTGCGCGCGCCTAAAGGACAAGTCCTGTCGCCCCGCTGCCGCTATCGAACTTTGGAGCCAGTACGCGAAATCCCTGAATCCGCATCTGTTGCCGCTCGCGTTCGCCGAGACTCGGCGCTGCGCCTGGAACGCCGTCGTCGACCCCAACACAGAAACCGCGTGGATTGGCGTCGCTGGCCCCCGTGACCAGCACGTAGTTGCCACGTTGCTTCCGCTAACCGATCAGGGTGCGCCACTGGATCAGGCGCAACAGGTGACCGAAAGTGGTGTGAGGCGCCTGCTGGCGATGCCCCTCCGCGTGCTCGAGGTACAAGTCCGCTAATGCGCTGGATCGTTCTACTACTGACGGCGACGCTGCTCGGCGTCGGGCTCTATCAGGTTCGGAACTTTGACCTGCAGCCTGCCCCTCGCGACGAAGTATTGGCGTACGAAGTGACGAACGAACGAAACGTGCAGCTTCCGGTCCATGCAGGTATCGAGCAAGTCACGGTGGCGACGTGGCCCGTGTTGGCTTTGGGTTTGGCCAGAGAGGAGGCGATCGGGTACGGAATCGAAGTCCTGCTTGCCGACTCAGCCGGCAGAACGCTGGAGTACCGGCGTTTTGACGCCAGCAGCCGAGTGGTCATGGACCCAGACTCACCAGATGCGCCTGCCCGCCTGGCCGACGGGAGCGCCCTGGTAGGCGGCTCAAGAGCCATAGAAATCGATGTTTCTCGGCTGAAGGACTCGGGAGGAACGATGACGATTACTGCAGCCCTTGGTGCGCACAACCGGGTTTTACTGCTCGCGACCCATAAGATCCGCCGGAACTTTTTTGAACAGACGATTGTTGAGCGCAGTGTCGGCGCGGAGGAACGGACAAGGGTGATGGGAAGACGCTCGAGCCTAGGATTCTTTGATCTGCCCCTGGCCACGCGGATGGAGAGCTTGGCTTACCGCACACAGCGCCTCACCGCCCTGGGCCGTGAAGGTGTGTCCTATCAAACGCGTAGGCTCATGCTCGGTGAGAGTTATGAGGCACCTCCAATCAACAGTTGGGGTGGTCAGATGACTGCCATTGGTCCGGCGCGCCACCTCGCGTTGAACGTACTTGGAACCGTTACGGTAACCATCGCTGGCGCGCCTGGGCTAGAGCTGGACATTCGTGAGGGCGCGAATGGAAGTTCCGTTACTCACGTGATCCCAAAACATAGTCCGCTGGAACTCTCCTTTAGCGAGGAAGGTGCGCGTAGTCTGATTCTGCAGAGCAAGGTCGAGGCCGAGGTTGCCTTGAGCGTGAGTGAAGCTGACACACTAGCCTTGATCGGAGATGTCGTGCGACTGCCAGCGGGCGGGCGACTGCCGCTGCTTCCGGACACACGGCAGTTTACGTACTATCGAATGTCAGAGACAGATACCGTGAAATACGAGATTGTCAGTGGGCAGTCGGAAGTGGGATTCTCGGCGCGCATAGCGCTCGCGAATTTGGGTCGTGACTTAGCGCAGCCTGAACTGAGTTGGTTCGAGGTCGAGTGGCTCGATGACAAGTCCAACACGCTTAGCCGCGGCAGGGTTGAGTTTCGCGCTCTCCGTTCGAAGTTCGAGACCCTGGAAGGAGCGCCCGTCACGGACGCCCAGCGAGGCCGGCTCAGGATACCGGCCGGGGCTGCGCGCCTCGCCTTGCGCGGGGCGGAGCGCAGTTTGCTGTCGCTCGAAACCGACGAACCCGGAGTGGATAAATCGATACTCTCACCGGCCTACGCAATGGACCTTGAGGAAGGTTTGGAATTCCGGAACGCGCCGTTCTTAGAAAAGACTTGGGCCGTCGTTAGGCCCGAAAACTTGCCGCAACTAGTGAGTGCAAGTCGCGCGGAGCGCGTTCATGCGCAAGTCAGAATCGAGCAAGATGTTCACCTTGGTCAGTCGCTATCCGAGCGAGAGCTGTCCCCAGTGGAAGCGGTGAAGAGCCGCCACGTCTTCACGCCCACCACCTACGCAACTCGGTTCGAATTCCCGACGAATGCCTGGACTGAACTGGAAGCGCGGCCGAAACTGCTAACGGTTCCCGCCGATGGGCGCGTCGAGCTTGTGTATCTTGCGAAACCATCACAAGTCGGGGAAACGTGGTCCCTGTTCTCTTCTGAAGGTGAACAGTCTCGAATACTTATGACAGCCCCTGCGGGGCGACGAATCGTCGAGTTGTTGCCTGGTTCCCAGGAGGTACGAACAGTCGGTCTTGGAGACTCGGGAACCGTTATGGCGCGGGCTGCTCCCAGTGCTGATGGAAAGATATTCAGACGTCACACCAACTACGCATTGGCCAAGAGCGATCGTTTACGTTTTCGACTCGACCTTGGGGAAGGGGAGCTGGCGAGTGTCGTGTTGTTGGTGACGACGCTGAACTCGAACCGAGACGTCGCGCTAAAGTACCGGCTGAGTAGTGAGCGGGTAGCAGGGGCTCTGCGTGAAGTGCACCTGTACCATCGCGCAACGTCCCTAGCGGGAGAGTTGCATCTGAGAACCGGCGCACGAGGCCGCGCTCTGTTGTGGTCGGCCGAGGGACACTCCGGGGCGGAGTCACTGCCGGACCGCGTCGGATCGGTGACATTGCCTGTCGGCGATGACCTGGGCCCAGGAACAAAAATCTTGGAGCTGAGCCAAACCGAGGAGGCGTCGGACACCCTCTGGATGCGCGCCATTTCGGTTGGGAGGCGAGCCTCTTCCGATGAGCTTCGGTGGATACCCGTCGACGAAAGTCGAGTCTTAAGAGGACGAACGCAATGAAGTGGTTTCTAAGATTGAGTGTTCCTGCGCTCACGATGTTGAGCTTCGGAGTTTTAATGAGCAGTTGCGATCACAAAAAGCCAGAGGCGCCCCCTCCTCCCGTTGTTGACGCGCCGGCACCTGAGACCATGAGCGCAGACAGTTTAGGTGACCTGGTCGCAAAGCTGCGTAAGCCTGAGCCCAAGACCTATGTCGCACCTAACACGGAAGAGGCCGAGCAGTATCGCGCTTGGCTGGGCCACCTGACCGAAATTTCCGCGCTTGGCGTTCTACCGTCGAAGGAAGCTCCCAACGGGTTCGTCGGGCACTTCGCAGCGTCAGGTACGGTTTGGGTGCTTGCCGAAGCCCCCACCAAGCGACGTGGCGCCGGAGTGGTGTTGCTGCGTGCCGATGCGAAGAACGACCTGGTCGTCGAGTGCCCTCACAGTTTCTTCGATGAAGGAACGTTGCCGGTGGCGCTCACCGTATTCAACACTTTGAAGGCACGGGCGCTGCTCATCAATACTGTCCATCGCGGAGGCATTGGCTCCGACGAGCTGCGCCTGAAACGCGCGTTGAGCGGCGAGTCCGAGGCGGATGTGGCTCACAGAAGCGACACGTTCTTTCACGCGGCGCACCTCGAGCTCAGCAACCGACTTCCTGGCGCAAGTTTCCTTCAGCTACACGGCTACCGAGACGAAAAGCTGCCGGGCGTGAGATTCGTCGTCAGTGGCGCCGGTTCGCGCGCGAAACCTGAGCCAATCAGCCGCGCCCTGAACGTCGTTTTTGGCGTAGGAAGTGCGCGCAACTATCCGCTGGAAGTCAAGCAGCTAGGGGGTACCCAAAACGTCCAGGCGAAGGCGAGCATCGTCTCGGGACACCGCTTCATTCATATCGAAATTGCCGCTTCGCTGCGCGACGGACTAAAACGTCAAGAGTCCTTGCGCGTAAAGTTCGCTCAGGCTGTGGCTCAGGGGTTGGAGCCATAACGGCAAAGCAATGACGTGTTTGTTGCTCAGCGGGCTGAGGAACCCGCGACAGGTCTGTTCCGCGATTGCGCTCTGCTGCGTGCTCGCTACCGTGGTGACGTGTGGCCTCTCCCGGGCTGCCGTTGCCGCTTCGGACTTGCGGCTTCAGTCGGATACGCAGGCTTCGGTTGTGCGCCTTCAGCAGGCGGAGGGTCCCGCGCGCTTAGTAGGAACTCTGACTCTTGGAGCTCCATTGCTGCTATCCCCGGGAGAGGCGATAGTCGTCTCGGCGCGGTTCGGGGAGCAGTTTACTGTCAGATCCTCGTCCTTGCTCGATGTGGGCTGGGGCGTAGGCGCGGGCGGATTTCCAGACGCTATCACTTGGGACCAGCACGGCGCCAAAGACCCGACGTTGCGTGCCAGGACCTGGGGCAGCGCGCGCTTTCTAGTGATTGCGCTTGCAGGC
>JBDKJZ010000245.1:0-7957 GCA_039796375.1 Pseudomonadota bacterium | reverse complement strand
CGAAGTCCCGATTTCGGTACTCGCCCAAGTCCCTGGACTGTTCACGTCCGACCAGGCTCTCGACCTTGATGAGCTCCGAAGGGCGCTCTCTGAGGCCCTCACGGAGGCGATCGAAAAACACAACGAGATGCGCGCGACCGAAGGAGCCGCTTTGGCGCAAGAGCTTGGCGCGCTGTTAAGAAACGCGCGGGCCCTGCGTGAGAAGATCGCAGAGCGCGGCCCTGAGCTGGGTGAAGTCTATCGCAAGCGTCTGGCGGAGCGGATTACCCGACTGGGCTTGGATCTTGCCGGCAACGTCGAGCACGGCCGGCTAGAAACCGAAGTGGCGCTGCTCGCGGACCGGAGCGATATCACAGAGGAACTCGCTCGGCTGGGAAGCCATTTCGAGCAATTCGAGGCGCTAATGAACCAGGAACTCCCAGTGGGACGCCGCTTGGACTTCTTGCTACAAGAGATCGCCAGGGAGGGAAACACGATTGGCGCCAAGTGCCAGGACGCGCTCCTCTCTCACCTGGTTGTAGAGCTGAAGGCAGAGACAGAGCGGATGCGAGAGCAGGTACAGAATGTCGAGTGACCCGCTGCTCCTGATCGTGTCGTCCCCGTCCGGCGCAGGAAAGACCACGCTCACTAACGCGCTTCGGCAGCGCGTCCCTAGGATCCGCTTCAGTGTGTCCCACACCACCCGCAAGCCTCGAACCGGGGAGCAAGACGGCCACGAGTATCACTTCGTTTCGCGTGAACGCTTCGAACAGCTGATCGAAGCGGGGACGTTCTTGGAGTGGGCCGTCGTGCACGACAACCTCTACGGCACGAGCCAAAGCGAAATTGACCGAGCTACGGCCGACCGCTGCCTCTTGTTCGACGTCGACTACCAAGGAGCCCGAAAGATCAAGGCCAGCCGTCCCGACGCGGTCAGCGTCTTCATACTTCCGCCGAGTATGGAGGAGCTTGAGCGCCGCCTCCGCGGTCGGGCCAGTGAAGACGAGGAGACGGTGCTCAAGCGCTTCAGGAGCGCGCGGCGAGAGATCGAACACTACAGCCTGTTCGACTACATCCTGGAGAACGACTCCCTGGAGGACTCGATTCAACGGCTCACAGGGATCTTGTTCGCGGAGGAGTGCCGCCGCTCCCGCACGGCACCACGCGCTGAGCGATTGTTGGCTCAGGAGCGCGGATTTGGCGGGACACGGCCGCCTCCAGCAAACCCTGAGAAAGTCTAGGCCGCCTCGACGCTTTCGTCCAAGACGCGAAGCGCTGGACCATGACTCGTGCTCCGCTGCAGAGAGACGATGCTGAGGAGCTCCGCCTTGGTCGCTACCCCGGAATCGAGCATCATGCGCATGTAGCCGTCGACGTAGCCATGAGTGCGCGCGAGTCGCGACATCGGAACACCTCGGCTGCGCTGGTCGAACAGGTCGCGCAGCATCTCGGTCAAATCATCCAACAACTTTTGCTTCGAAACGGCTCTCACAGGCTGATCTCCCCATTGGCGAGGGCTTGGTGCGGGAAAACTTGACGGGCGAATCCGAGCGACCCGCGGTACCCGACCAAAGGTGGATGGTCGGAGTAGCTGCGTTCGGCGATGCGGGCCAAATTCTCGACTCGAGGCCGCCTCGGGGTGACGAATCTCGCCGCGGGCTTGATTGGGCTACGCTCGGGCTCTATGATCCGAGGAGTGCCAGGTTGACCTTCAAAGGCGGCCTACGGCGCACCAGGAGGTTCTGATGCAACGGAACATGTTCAAGAGCAAGATTCACCGCGCCACGGTGACCCACGCCGACCTTCAGTACGAAGGCAGCGTAACGGTCGACGTTGCGCTCCTCGAGGCCGCCGACATCTACCCGCATGAGGCGGTGCATATTTGGAACGTGACGAGAGGGAGTCGGATCATGACCTACGCCCTCCCCGGGCCGCGGCACTCCGGCGTCATCTGCATCAACGGAGCCGCAGCTCATCTCAACGAGCCCGGAGACGTCGTTATTCTAGCGACCTTCGCTGAGATGACCGACGCTGAATCTCGTCAGTTCGAACCCAGGGTGGTCCGTGTGGACGGCCAAAACCGTGTCGTCAGCATCCATGATCCCGAAATTCCCGGACCGGCCATTCGCCCTGTTTCGGAGCAATTGTTCTCCTAATTGCCCAGCAATCCCGCGCGAAACTCGATAACCACCGGAGTGGTGACGCCCCTGCGTGACGAGTTACTGTCGGCCCTGAGCGAACACGCTCACGTGGACGCGCTGTGCGCCCGAGTCAGCGCGGTGCTCGCGTCGGCGATCGCGCAGCGACGCCCAGATTTCCTGGCCGAGTCAGTTGTCTCAGCGACCACACAGCAGACGCTCCCTCCTCTGCATCAGGCGGAGGCCGAGACGCCCTTTGGGAATGTCCTCGGAATCTTGGACGCAGGCGCACGAACACCCACCGATTGGCTCTTGCTCAGCGCGTTGCTCGCGAGGCACTACGCCGCGACTCTGACCACAGCGGGCGTGCTCTCGCCCGCCTTCGGAACACAGATCGCGGAGCTGAGTTGGCTCGCTGCGAGCACTCCGTGCAATGCTTGTGCGTTCCTAGACGCGTGGTGCGAGCCAGCGCACCGAGCGCTGTTATGGGAGGGCTTACGCGCAACGCTGCTCGCTCCGGAAGTGTCTCGACCTTCACGCGGACAGGCGCTGCTGGGTCTTTGTTACTCAGGGAGCGCCGAAGCTGACGCCCCGTTGCTCGCCCTGCTCACAGCGGCGAACGAGCCACTACTCCTTCCCTTCTTCGAAGCCCGCCTTGCCGGCGAAAGCCTCCGCGGCGAGTGGGTGCCCGCTCCGCTTGGCCCCCTCGCCACGATACTCCTAGCGCTCTCGGGGTGGCTCTTCGTGCGCGCACTGGGACGTTTGATTGCGCAATACGTCTTGGGGCTCAAGCGGCACGCTACCTTGACCATTTCACCCCGCGGGCTGGAGCTCTTTCAGGAGTTCACTTTTCTCGGAAGAAAGCTCCGCCAGCAGCAGCGCTTCATCCCGTTCGCGCAGCTCGTCTCGCTGGAGCGGGAGCACCGTTTTCGAGGTGTAGCGCTACACCTCGGACTCCTAGCGTTGACTTTGGGGACATTTCTGGGGACTGGGTTGCTGATCGACGGCCTGAGGGTGGCTGGTGGATCTCCCCGCTTGATCACCATGGGTGGCCTAGCGATTGTCGCGGGCATTGCGCTCGATCTCGTGCTCAGCCACCTTCCGGTCTTTCAACGAGGCCGCGTCCGCGTCGTCGTTCGCGCTGCGCGCACCAAGCCGTGGATCCTCGATTCCCTAAAACCCGCGGAGGCCGATCGCGCGCTATTGCAGCTCAAGGCTTGTTGTTCGGTACGCTCTTAGGGAGCCCATCACTGCGCAACTTTCGCCCTCCCGGCTGAGCTGCCCCAGGCTTCTCCTTGCCCTGCCTTTCAGCCGCGAGCCGTCGCTGAACCAGCTGCCGCTCGACCCGGTCCAAGATGAAGTCCACGTGTTCCTGGTTCAGGATCTGGCGACCGCGGATTTCTTTGCCATGCGCTTCAAGCTGGATCTTCGGAAACGACACGCCTCCCTTCAGGCCGCCAAAACCGAACTGACTGAGCAAGCTTGAGGCTCCGGACACTAACTCCAGGAATGAGTTCACTGTCTGGGTCACGCTCTGAGCGGTGCGCTTCGCGAGCTCGGGTGTCTCCTCTTGAGCGGTGAGTTCGAGCAAGATCCGCCCCTCCTCCAGGGGCGTGATCCGTAACAGAACGTCGCGGGTAGTCTCAGGAACCTGCAGTCCCAGGCGAGCCAGCGCTTCCTTCGGTTCCTTCATGGACGCCACGAGCGCCTCGGGTCCTGAGGGATCCGGGATCCCCTTGAACTTCGCTGCGAGCGCTTGCTGCTGAAGCCTAGGCGGCACGATTAGCACTAGGTGCGGCGAAGGCAATATGAACATCCGCTGAGCGCGGTCGGCCTCAGCGAGCGCCGCGGGTACCGGGGTATCGGGGAGCCACTGACCGCGCCGCTTCACCAGTCGGTCAATGGCAGCCCGGATCGGGGCCGCCGGCGTATTGTACTGCAACGCGACGACCACCTCATGGGTGTAGTAGAAGCTCGGCCCTGCCAGAAAAAAGCGATCGAAGTCACGGATCGGGTTGAGCTGGGTGCCCGCGAAGAAGTCATTCCACTGGGGCAAGTTGGGCAGGAGTTCCGCGATGCGCTTTCCAACCGGATGAGCGCGGATCCGGTCCGTGTACAGGATCAAACCGAGCTTTGCGTTGGACTTGACGAACTCTCCCGCCTCGCCCGACAGCGCGACCGGGTTCGCAATTCCTTTGGAGACTTCGCTGACCGGACTCGTCCTGTCGGGTTCAGGCGCTGAAGCTGAAGCGCTCGGGGCAGGAGCTGTCGGCTCAGGTGGGGGGGCATCAGTGGTCGGTGCGGGAGGCGCGGAGGGGAGCGCACTGGGGATCGCTGCGGACGGCTCCGCTGCCCCGGCATCCGAAGGCTCTTCAGGCTTCTCGTTCGGAACCTCTGGCTTGGCGGCCTTGGGTTTGGGTTCTTCGGGCGGCACCGGCGCCATATCGGGAACCCACTGTTCGATCAGTCCGACTGGGTCTTCTGCCGGAAGCGCGTCTGGGGCCTTGTCCGGGAGTTGCTCTTCGAAGAGATCGATGGGAATCGAGTCTAGCTGCTCCTCTGGTGGGGGGGCGATCTGGTCCTCCTGGTCAAACCACAGCGAGAATACTCCGAGCCACCCAGCTATCGGCGTCAGCAACGTGTGCAGCAACAATGACACCAAGAGCAGCCACCCCAGCCGTGCCCCGAGTGTGTGCGCTCGGCCGCGCTGCTGCGGCCCGGTCGCCGCGCCCTTCTCGGAGGTCACAGGCGAAACACCCCAGGATTGCTTGAGATCAGGGCTGGCACCGGACCAGCAAGGGCACCTCCTGTCGCCATATGATGCGATTTATTGAAGTTTCTCACAATTTCCTACAAATTGGGCTCTTCGACCCGCGCTGGGTAAACCAGGCGCGAGCAGCCTAGTCAGACGATGTGTCCCTGTCATGAGAGTACCCTACCGATTCGCCGTTTCCCCCCTGCTCCTCGCGTGCTTGGCCGTTGCGGCCTGCGAGCCGTCCCCGCCTCCCCCCTCGGCGGGGACCGATCCTTCAGGGACAACGCTTGGCCAGCAGCCGTCGCCCCCTGAACCGGCGGCAATCGAGACAGTTGAGCTGCCGGCACCCCCGGCAACGACGGCGGAGCCGGCGACGGAGAAACCTTGGGATGGGCCCTTCTTGGGGGTGACACAAAGCTCGGCGGGGATCTACGCCGACACCAAGCGCTCCAAAGCGGCTAAGTTTGGTTACGCTCAAGAGGGCGCCAAGGTCCCAGTCGAAGCGACTCCAATCGCGGCCGAAAACTGCAAGCTGGGCTGGTACCGACTGGCGAGCGGCGGCTTCATTTGCGGCGACGACGGGACGCTCAACCTGGACGACCCACGCATCAAACTCGGCCCCAAACAGCCGGATTTGGACGGCACCTTGCCGTATCGCTACGCTCGCAACGCCCACAACGGCACTCCTCTCTATCGCTCGGTGCCATCGAGAGCCCAAATCGAGGAGTACGAGCCGTGGCGCTTCGAGAAGAAAATCCCCGAGAAGAGCGCCGCTACGGTGGCGAGCACCAAGTCTCCGGTGGCTACCTCGGGGACCGACGGGACCCAGGAGCGCGCTAAGGAATCCCCTGCGAACGAGCGCGCCAAGGAAGAAGAAGCGAGGCGCCTCGCTGCGCTCGCCGCCGCGCAACGAGCGATGCTCGGCGAAGCAGCCGCTAAGAAACTCGCCCAAGAGGGCGCCGATCTGAGCGTCGCTACAGGGCGCACGTCGGCTCCGAAAGCGGGCGACAACGACGCGGGAGCTCCGGAAAAACCCTGGTGGCAGCACGAGAAACCGAAACTCAACGATTTGCGCATCGAAGACCTTGAGGAACAAGGCGATGGGCCGCTAGCACGCCGGATGGTCAAGGGATTCTACATCGCGGTCGACAAGATGTTCGAGTGGCAAGGAAGCCAGTGGTATCGCTCGACCAAGGGGTACGTCGCGCAGACTGATCGTTTTCATCTGACTGAGGGCTCGAGCTTCCGGGGCGTCGAACTGAACGAGACCTGGAAACTGCCCGTCGCTTGGCCCTACGGTCACGAAGAAAGCAAGACTAGCTATGCCTACGACGAAGAGGCGAAACGATTCAGACCCAAGGGCAAAGTAAAACGCCAAGAAGCGGTCCACTTGTCCGGCGAGGAGCGCGAGCTCAACGGTACGCGGTACGTGGCCACCGTCGACGGCTTGTGGCTACGCGCCAAGGACCTGCGAATCACCCAGCCGGGACCCGTGCCCAAAGAGGTCGCAGAGAACGAGCGCTGGATTGACGTGAACCTCGCGACTCAGACGCTCGTGCTATTTGAGGGCTCCCGGCCGATTTTCGCGACCCTCATCTCCTCCGGCAAAGAGAGTTCCGTCAAGGACCAGGACCACCGCACCCCGATGGGTCAGTGGCGCATCATGACCAAGCACATCACCGCCACGATGGACGGCGACGGCTCTGCCGCTGGGGATCTCCCGTATAGCATTGAGGCCGTCCCCTATGTGATGTACTTTCACAAGAGCTACGCCACCCACGGGGCGTTTTGGCATCGTAACTACGGCTCACAAATGAGCCATGGCTGCGTGAATCTAGCTCCGCTCGACGCGAAGCATGTGTTCTTCAACACCGAGCCTGCCGTGCCTCAGGGGACCCACGGAGCTTGGTCAACCGAGACGCGTCCTGGTAGCTGGGTGGTTGTTCACCGATAAGCGAAGACCCCTCGGCTGTGTGCACTGCGCCGGCGGCCGAATGTTCCAGGTTCGTACAGCCTTTCTCGGCAAGACTTGAGGAACTGCCCGAAGGGGTCTAAATAGCCGCATGGACCAGTTTTCTGCGCATCTCGACCGCGGTTGGGATTTGGTTCAACGCGGCGATCCTCGCGGGGCGGAGCTCTCAGCGCGACGCGCGCTGGAGCTGGACGCCGACTCCCCCGAGGCTTTCAACCTGCTCGGTTACGTCGCCGCGCTCCAGGGCGAGTTCGAAGACGCCGTAGAGCACTACCAGCAGGCGATCGCCCTAGACGATTGTTACCTTGAGGCGATGCTGAACGCGGCCGAAATTCTAATTCACCCCTTGGGCGACTTCGACGCGGCCGAGCGAATGTGCGAGGATGCGCTCGATTTGGCTGAGTCCGACGACGAACGGGTCGACGCGCTGCTGCTCAAGTTCGATTCCCTGCTCGGGCGTGAGCTGTTTGACGCAGCGAAAGAGCTCTGCGAGCGATTTCCGCCGGGCCCCTACGAGAACCCCGCCCACTCGTTCCTGGTGGGGCGCGCCTTCTACGAGATCGGCGAGGTAGCGCTCGCTGTTCCGCTTATCGAAGAGGCCGTTCGTAACAACTCGCGGAACGCTGATGCCTTCTACTACTTGGCCCTGGTCTTTGATGAACAAGGGCGAGCACCCGAGGCTACGCGCGCGTTCTTGCAATCCCGGGAATTGGACCTGGAGGCACCTAAGCCACCTTGGGCGGTGTCCACCGACGTCTTCTTCGCCGCCGCGAAGCGCGCGGTGGAGGCCCTCGACCCCGAGCTCCGAAAGTGGGTGGCTTCCGAACAGCTGTACGTCGCTGACATGCCCGGCGTGGAAGTGGTCTTGGACGGAGTGGATCCGCGCGCAGTGCTCCTGGTCGACGGTCTATCCCCAGAAGATGAGACCGGCGGAGATACCCCCAAGCCGCAGTCGGAGAGTGACTCCCAGGTCCGGGTAATCGTGTACCGGCGCAACCTCGAGCGAATGGCAGGCGCCATCGAGTTGATCGAGCAGGAAATTACTGATGCGCTCGAACATGAACTCCGGGCCCACTTTTCCGGCGAAGTGGAGCCGCTAGAACGACCCAAAGG
>JBDKJZ010000244.1:0-7984 GCA_039796375.1 Pseudomonadota bacterium | reverse complement strand
AACCGCTTCAGGTGGCTGGCGAACATCCGTCGTTGAGTCGCTGTTGCGGACCTGATGTTCGACAACCCCACGACCCAAGAGACAGGGTAGTGGGCGACCCTTGCCCATTGCTCGCGGGCTTCAATGAAGGCGTCAAGCGCTTGGTCTGTTGCGTCGGCCGGAAATACCCACTCGTAGACCGGCAGGTGATCGTGCCTCAGCCAGGGATGAGCGATTCGAAGATAGTTCGCTTGCGACATGCGTGTGTCCCGGTCACCGAAGCTTGAATCAAGGCCTGACGATACCAAAGAAGCGGGTCGGGTTCAATCTCGCGTTCGTCGCTGTGCTTCCCACCGGGCACGCACAGGTCGGTGCGGGGCACGCTCAAGGCTAGTAGGGTTCCCGACCGATAAAGTTGCCTGGGGGATCGTAGTTACAGACGTAGGTATCGTGGGTGAACCGACCATCATTGCAGGTGGCGACACCACAACCGAGCTTTCGCGTGTCACGCCAAACTATTTGTGTGTAGTGTCCGCACCCGCCGCTGGTATCACACGCTTGGGTGCATTGGTCACCGCGTTGGAACGGTCCGAATGTATAGCAGTCGAGTTCGCTTGCCCAGTTGGTCACGGCGTCGGCGCCTACGGCATCGGGGCCGCTTGGATCGGTGGTGCCAAACCGAGCCAAGTTCTCGCCGTATCCGCTAGCAGAGTGCTCGAAAGCGCAGTCTTCCGAGAGCACCTCGGCGTACGCCTGAGCGACCTTGGCGATCTCCGGGTCCCAAACTAGGGCAGGGGGTGGAGTTGGCGCACCGGTCATCGCGCGCACCTGATTGTGGGCCCGGGTAATGCCCTTGAGCTTGCCGGGCTCCGGGTCGTTGTCGGGTGAAGGGTCGCTGGGCAGAACCTCGGCATCTGCGCCGGCCCCCTCGGGTTCACCTTCCGGGTCTTCCGGTGAATCGAGTGGCGAGTCATCATCGACGGTCGTGAATTCACAGCCGAAGGCTAGCAGTGCTATGGCAGCGGCAATGATGGTGCGGGTGAGCATGGCTTGAAGCATATGCCCCCGACGTGGTCGAGGCTCGCGGGACAGCCAGTCCCGGGTCAGCATGTCAGTCATACTGGAAAAGCAGGTGGCTGCATCAAACCAAGGTGGCTGCCTCAACCAACCCCGGCGGCGGCAGGCGGTCCGTCGCGCTCGTTCAGGCGCTAGCGCGTGAAATGGAAAGAGCCTTTGACCGTGCTTGGCAAGATGTCACTGGAGGCCGCCCTGGAACCTCTCGCATCGAACGAACCCACTATTTGCTTGTTCGTCCCAGGTCTCGACCTGAGCCGGCTGACGTCGATGGTAGAATTGCCCAGGCCTCTACTTATCTGCGTTCGTCGGTTCCGGGCAGTTGGAGTTGCAAGTGAAGGCGAAGCCGTCACAGGTTGAGTTGCTCACGCAGAAAGGGTGGTTCTGGAAGTACTTTGGATAGTCCACTACCAACTCGCTGCAGACCCAACATCCCGTTCCGGCACACCCACTCCAGTTTCCCGCGGTGCCACTGCACAGATCAGCGTTCGTCGGCTCCGGACAACTGACGCTGCAAGGGTAGTATTCGGCGTCGCATCCCGGGTTGGGCGTGCAGGTTGGATGGTTCTTGAAGTAGAGCGGATAGCTGCTCACCAGCTCGCTGCACACTGAGCACGCATTGCCACGACAGCCGTTCCAGTCCGCCGCGCTGTCGCTACATTCACAAATGGTAGGGTCGGCGCTATCCGAGCAGTCGACGCAAACATTTGCGTTGCAGTACGGGGTCGCCCCATCACAGTGAGCGTCCAGTGAACATTCAGGGATCTCCTCGCAGCTGGTATTGCATCCCCCACCGGGCGTAGTGGAGCCGTTGATGTTGCCGGCGCCCTCGTCGCAGGCTTCAGGCCCATTTTTAGTGCCGTCGCCGCAGCGTGGTCCTAGGGTGCAGTTGGATTTGCATCCTTCATAGGCACCAGTGTTGGCAGCGGTGCCCTCATCACATTGCTCAGGCCCGTTCTTCGTCCCATCGCCACAACGTGGCGCGAAGGTACAGTTGGGTTTACAGCCTCCGTAGGCGCCGGTGTTGGAGCCAGTTCCGGCATCACATTGCTCAGGGCCATTCGTCAACGCATCACCGCAGCGTGGGGTGAGCGTGCAGTTGGCGTTGCAGCCCCCGTACGCGCCCGTGTTTGCGGTATCTCCTAGGTCACATTGCTCAGGCCCGTTCGGCGTCCCATCACCGCAACGTGCCGCGGAGGTACAGTTGGCGTTGCAGCCCCCGTAAGCGCCGGTGTTGGCAGCGTCGCCCAAATCACACTGCTCAGCGCCGGTTTCTTTTCCGTCGCCGCAACGTTCAATCAAACCGCAGGAAGCAGAGCAAGACTGGGGATTGCCGGACTTCGGGTCACACGTTTCGCCGTCGCTGATTAGGCCATCGCCGCAGAATGGCGCGAGTGTGCAAGTAGGCTTGCAGCCCCCATAGCTGCCGGTATTGGAAGCCGCCCCGTTGTCGCACTGTTCTGTTCCATTCTGCGTGCCGTCGCCGCAGAACGCGGCGAGCGTGCAGTCACTGTTGCACCCTCCGTATTTGCCGTCATTTTTTGATTCACCTGCGTCACACTGCTCATTGGCATGCGGATCCCCGTCGCCGCACCGCGGGGCGAGCGTGCAGTTCGCGTTGCAACCCGCGTAGGCGCCGGTGTTGCTGCCCTCACCAAGATCGCATTCTTCTCCACCGTTTTCGGCTATGTCGCCGCAGCGTTCAGCAAGTTCGCAGTTGGCAGTACACCCGCCGTACTCGCCTGTATTTTGAGCTTCACCGCGATCACACGGCTCTGTGCCGGTGCGCATGCCATCACCGCAGAGTTCCTGCAGACCACAGCTGGCTGAGCAGTCGCCGCCGGTTTGTGCGCTGCTGTCGCAGAGCTCACCGTCGCTGATGTTGCCGTCTCCGCAATACGCAGCGCGCGTACAATCATCGTTGCAGCCACCGTAGACGCCTAAGTTAAATGCCTCACCGTCGTCGCATTCCTCGCCTTCGGCGCGGAACTTATCCCCGCAGCTCCCGGTGTAGACCGGACTCGGCCCGCCGCCGTCACCTGCGGAGCCGCCGTCGCCAGTTGCTGCGTCGAGCCCCGCCTCAGCGCCGGGCGACGGATCGTCGTCATCGCTGGTCGTGACGTCGGGCTTGCCGGTTTCTGTCAGGGGGTGGGTCAGCAGGCAGGCGCTCAAGCCTACGCCGCTGAACGCAGCGAGCAGAAACCAATTTAGACGTGTCATGATGTAGCCTCAAGGTAGCTAATAGCTAGCGGGAAAGTCCAGGTTGCCCGCGCGGTAAGTAGTGATCGGCAGGTTTCGGTGAGGTCGGCGACTAGCCGGAGAGTCCGCGCCGTGGCCCAGCTAATGGATCGTTTGGGGGCTTCGGCCGAGCCGGTTCGACGGGCGCGGTCACCGGTCTTGGAGATCGCTCCGCGCTCGGCGGGCGCACCCGCGCTGGTGTTCGCGGCTTGACGGGCGGCGGTGAGCTTGCCGCCGGCGTAGCTGACGATTCGGGCGCAGAGACCTGCGCTGCATCGACGCCTACTGGGGCCGGCGCAGCCACGGGGGTGGGAGGCGACAGTGTGGGCGTTTGCGCTGGCGCTGCAGAGCCGAGCGGAGCCGCTGCTGGAAAGACCGCGACTTCAGATGGCTTCGTGGCAACCCACCAACGCCCAGCCACCACCGCCACCACTACCAGGAACACTGCGGCGGCCGCGTAGGGAAGACGAAGAATTGGCCTGCGCCCGGTCGTTTTCCCGACGACGCTGGGTGTCATCGTATCGTCCTGAATTGTGTCCGACCCGGATCCCGTTCGCTGCTCTAACCAGGACGCCGCGGGCCGCCAGGGACCTTCCGGCGAAGCTTGTGTGGTTGCGTCGTTTAAAGCCGGGGCGATCGGGCGCGGTGGAGCGCCGAGTAAGCACGCAGCGAGCTCGCCGATCGCCTGGCTGGCACTACCAAAACGTTGTTTTGGATCCCGATTCACGCAGCGCTCAAACCAGGCATCAAAGCCAGCTGGCAGTGGACGGACCGTGTGTCTGGCTGCGCGCATGCTCGCCGGCTCTAGGGGCAAGCTGATGATTTCGGCAAACAGCCCGCGAAGCTCACCCTCGGTCTCGCGGGTGCTATTCCAGTATCCGTCACCGGTCATCAAGTAGTAGGCAATTAGACCGAGCGCCCAGATGTCCGTTTGCGCGGAGACGGGGTCGCCCAGTGCCTGTTCCACCGCCATGTAGGACGGGGTCCCTAGCGCCATCTGGGTCACCGCATTGGATTGACTGAGGATCTTGGCGATCCCGAAGTCTAGAATCTTCAGGACCTGTTCCCCGTTTTCACGCACGGTCACAAATAGGTTATCGGGTTTTAGATCTCGGTGAACAATCGGCAGCAACGCGCCATCGATATCGCGACAGGTGTGGGCCTTATCCAGGGCCCGAGCCGCCTGACTTAGCAACTCGACGACGAGTTTGAACGGCAGTGGTCCGTCTTCTTCGACCATCGCTTCTAGGGTCTTGCCTTCTAGGAGTTCCATCACCAGAAAGGGCATCTGCGATGCCTCATCATATCCAGCGTCAAAAACCTTAACGATATGCTCGCTCTGAATTCGCGCCGCGACCCGTGCCTCCAGCTTAAAACGTTCGGTAGCGTCTTTAGATTGCAGCAGATGAGGCCAAAGCACTTTTAGGGCTACTTTGAGCTCGGTGGCTTCCTGGACCGCCACATAGACGGTGCCCATTCCGCCACTGGCCAGGCGACGGAGCACGCGATAACGTCCAGCGAATATTTTCCCGTCCTGTAAGACCTCCATTGCCGTCTAGGGTTGTACCAGCCGCCGCACTGCCGGGCCAGCTCAGCTTGGGAGGTTGTCTGTTCGACCTTGCGCCTGCCGCGCCTTCCCGGCACACTGCCCGCGTGAATGGCTTGAGGCAGATCAGGATTTTGTGCGCGTTTGGGGCCTTTTTGGCTGTCAGTTGGGCCTGTGGCACGGCCCACGCACAGGGCAACATCGCCCTTGCCGAAAAGTTGTTTCAGGATGGTCGTGAGCTCTTCACTTCCGGGAACTACGACGCGGCTTGCCCCAAGTTTGCCGAAAGTTATCGGTTGGATCCGGGCGCCGGGACCTTACTCAACCTCGCCGCTTGCCACGAGAAACAAGGCAAGACCGCCACTGCCTGGTCGGAGTTCGAGCTCGCTCACCAAGAGTTGCTGCGGAGCGCCGACGAGCGTGCAACCTACGCGGCCACTCAAGCAAAAAATCTCAAGGGCACGCTGTCTTACCTGACGATCGAGGTTGCAACAGACGCCAAACTTGACGGCTTGGTCGTCACGCTGGACGGGACAGCCGTGGGCGACGCAGTGTGGGGTACAGAGTCGCCCGTCGATCCGGGGCGACACCGGGTGAGCGCGAGCTCGCCGGGCCACCAAGCATGGGAACAAGAGGTCGAACTCAAAGCGGGCTCAGATCGAGTCATTGTGCGTATCCCGAAGCTCGATGCCCTCGAAGGCGTTGCGGCTCCGTTAGAGCCTGCCGGTGAGGTTGCGGTCGCCGAAGGGAGTCCCGGCATCTCCACCGCGGCGATCGTCAGCGGAGCCGCCACGCTGGCGATGGGGGGCCTGTTCGCGGTGAGCGGGCTTGTGTACCTCGATGAGAAAAAGAAGGCCGATGATCCTGCGAATCTGGATGCGCCCACCAACCGGGACAGCGCTAACACGTGGGGTGTGGTCAATCTTGCGGCTGCAGCCGGCGCGGTGGTGGGTGCCGGTCTGACGACGTACTTTTTGGTTCAGGGCAACTCCGATGACGCGCCGCCTAGCGCGATGATTTCTCCTTGGCTCAGTCCGCAAATCGGCGGAGCAGCGCTGTCCGGCCATTTCTGACGTCGGTTGGGTTGGGGGGGATCTTTTCTGAGTTGGTACTGCACGCCTCGAGGGAGTCGCTGCCTGTGTTGTCTCGCCGTTTTTGAGCGTCAGGGCTCCGCCCCGCGGTTCACGTTTATGGGCGCGTGACGCTCACGTCGTCGATGGTGATGGTGCCCGTCTCGGTGGCGGCCGTCTCGCTGTTCAGAACCGGGTCCGAACGTCCCAGCAGCCCCCGCTGACTTTCTCGCCCAGCACAAAACACCGAAGGGCGGCCGGTGTGGCCACCCTTCGGTGTTTCCCTATTGGGAGCGCTTGAACGCTACCGGGAGGTACGGGTTATGGGCAGTTGGTGCCAGCGGTACCGGTACCCGAGGGGGTGGTGGTTGTCGACGTGATGTACAGCTTGTCGATCTCCACACCATTTTCGCGGCTGCACACCTGGAGCGTATTGCTCCCAGACGTCAACGTTGCGTCTGAAGAGTATTTGCCCCATGCCCAGGCCGCCGCTACCGGGACAACAGGGTTCATCGTGACCCAGCTGCCACCGTTGACGCGGTAGAACACCGAGTTGTCGTCGCCCGTGTTGTTGTTGTAAGCGCGGAACCACACCTTGTGCGCGCCGGCTGCTGCCGGAGTGAACACGTAGCTCACGCTATCCGTACAGGTGGGGGTGGCCGCGGTTGTGTTAGCGATGCTCTCCAGATAGCCGGTCCCGGAGTAGCCGGAGGTAACCGTCCGCGTCGTGGTGTAGCCACCCACCTTGGAGGAGCCGCACTCAGCCTCGAGCCAAATGTTGGCGGAACCGCCGCTGCAAGCTATGCAGGGACCACCGCAGTCTACGCCGGTTTCGGTCTGGTTTTTGATGCCGTCCGAGCAGGTTGCAGCGGGGGGACAAGCTGCGCAGGGACCGCCGCAGTCGACGCCGGTTTCAGTCTGGTTCTTGATGCCGTCTGAGCACGTGGCGCCACCAGCGACGCAACCGCACACGCTGGTACCGCAGTAGCAGACGCCGCCTGCGCTGCTCCTACAGTCGTTGGATCCGGCATATAGGGTTCCACACTGACTATCGGCGGTGCACTGGCCCTGGAAGTTCGCCGGACCGCAGCTTCCGCCGCCGCAAGCGGTGCAGGGACCGCCGCAGTCGACGCCCGTTTCACCCTGGTTCTGGATAATGTCCGAGCAGGTTGCCGCCGGCCCCGTTGTGCCAGCGAACTTGTAGACGAACTCAAGCTCATTTGAGCGCCCGTGAGCAGTGGCGTCTGCCCTCAGCTCATCGTCTTGGCCCAAAATCCACATGACTTCGATCATGTCGCTGAAGTCGACCTTGTTTCTCCCCGCCGTGAACGCTGTGTTCCAGGCGGCAGCGTAAACGGGGTCAGCGTCCGTCTTGGTTTCGAACGCTGAAAACCAACCGGTATTCAGAAAACCATTGCCGTTGGGGATGGTACCGCCGTAGCCGTTATAGGATGGCCAATGGACGGTGATGTTGTTCGGTAGGTACCCATTTTTGTCGCCGGTACCAGTGCTGCTTGACGGGTTGGTGACGTTGTAGACGCCGTTGGCGCTTTTCCAGATGTTAAAGTCGGGGTGGTGTTGCACGTTGATGATACGCGACTTGATGTCCGCGCTAGTGACGCCGAGGGTCCCCAGATTGGCCTTCATGTACACGATGACGTCGCGCGTGAAGTCGCCCATGCCGGCTTCGGCGATCCACACCTTACCGGTGTTGGTTGACTTCTTGAGGGTGTCCGCCCAAATTTTGCCAACGACTGGAACGAGCAGGGTGCCGCCGTTGTCCCAGTCGATGCTCGCATCCATATAGCGGTTGGTGGTTTTTGTTAAACCGCAATGACCCGCTTGCGCGGGGTTACACTTACCCCCGGTAAAGGTCGCGTTCAGGGTATCCCTGCCGTAAGAAAGGATACTTGAGTCGCCAGTCTTCGAGTAGGTGCCGGTGATGATAATCGCGTCGAACCCATAGTAGTCGATCAGCATCTTCGTGGCTGGTGTGGCCTGCGTGTCGTCGACGTCACCAAGCATGTCGAACTGAATGCTCATCAAGTCTTTGCTTGTATCAAAGCTTCCGACGGTG
>JBDKJZ010000243.1:0-7993 GCA_039796375.1 Pseudomonadota bacterium | reverse complement strand
CGTGCTGGCCGTCGACGTGAGCCGAAGCATGTTCGGCGAGCAATACCGACGCGCGATCGCCGTCATGCGAAGGATGATAGCAGAGATGGACGAGGGCGATGTCGTCACCGTCCTGGCCTGTCACGCAGAGTGCGAGCCAGTTCTAGATGGTTTCAGTCCCCCGAGTCTACAGCTCGCAGAGAGCGCCTATCGTAAGCTCGAAGCCAGCGCGCCTGAGGGCGCATCGGACCTGATCGAGACGATCCGCAGCGCCTCTGAGTTGGTCAGGCAAGTCCGCGACCGTGACGCACGAGTCGTCCTGATCGGCGACGGGTCACCCACCGTGGGTGCGATTCACCCCGCGTTCATCCGCAGCGCGGTTAGCCAGCTTCTCCCCAATCAGACGACAGTGAGCGCTGTCACCGTGGGCGCCGATGCAGACCTCGCGGCCTTACAGGCGGTCACCGAAACCGCGGGGGGAAGCGTGCTCCAGTATTCTCCGGGACAAAGTGTGGCTGAGGTGGCCTACGACGCCCTAGCGTTCACCTACGGCCGCGGTCTGCGCAACGCGCAGCTGATATTGCCCGAGGGGTTAACTCAGGTGGCCCCTAGCGTACTCGGGACTATTCCCGCTGGAGGCGAAGCGCTGGTGGTGGCTCGAATGCCAGCCAATAACGTTCGCGGCAAGGTTGTCCTTCGCGGCACACTGGGCGATCAGCGGTTTGAACAATCCTACGATCTGGAGCTCACGGCAACGTCGGCCGCAGGCAACGCGTTCGTTCCACGCGTCTTCGCTGCAACGCATATCGCAGAGCTGGACCGCTCTTCAGACGAAGCCTCGCGGCGACAGAGCGTTGCTCTGTCAGGGCGCTATAACGTCGCGAGCCGGTACACTTCTCTGCTTGTGCTCGAGAGCCCCGCGATGTTCAAGGCATTCGGTTTAGACAATGAGCGCCGCGTCGCTCATTGGACGGGCGAAGAGGACGCTGAGGGAACGAGCGCCGAAGGTGACGTGGGCTTCGAAACCGACGAGGCGTCGGCCGACGGAGATCTTTTCGACAAAGCAAAGGGCTCGCTCGACAACCCGGCCTCCGGCGTGAGCTCTGGCTTCGATCGCGCCCCCTCTGCCAAAGCTAAGAGCCCGAGCCGAAGCGCTGGCCCGGCAGATGAATCCCTGAGTGGCGGCAGGTTTGCTCCGCCACCAGCGTCCGCGCCCCGGGCCGAGAAACCGACCAACTCGTGCCCGCCGTGGGACCCAGCTTGTCAGGAGCGCGAATCTGACCGCCGAAAGCGCGAAGTGTTCCCTCCGCGTCCACCCCCACGCCAGCTGATCCCGATGCGACGGGTCTGGGAGCGGACCGCTGAAGTCAACGTCTCCCCTGGAACGTTCGATGCGATCCGCGAGGACAAGATAAGGGAGCTGAGTCGGCGCCTTCAAGACAACGCGCTCGACCGCAGTGCCTTGAAAGAGCTCTATTCAGCTTACTTGCTCGCGGGGGACCTGGGGCAAGCAACGGAGCTCGCGGAGCGCTGGTCTGCCAAGGATCCGATGGACATCGACGCACTCACCGCCCGAGCCGACCTCGCTGCACAACGCGGCGACCGACGCTTGGCGATTCGGATCCTGGGCAGCGTTGTTGATGTCCGTCCGGGTGAACACAAGGCACAGTGGCGGCTCGCACGCCTGCATCGTTGGGCAGGCAGGCCGGAGCAAGGTTGTAGCCACTCGGTCGCGGTCGCGCAAATCCGCCCGGGTGATGCCAGACTGCTCAGTGAAGCGTTGCGCTGCACTCGCGCTACCGGACAGGACAGGCTGATGGCGGACCTCGGCCGCGCCGTCACCGACAACATTCGCCGGAGCGCGGAGCAAATGTTGAACAGCACCCCATCGTCCGAGGACGCGCTCTCTGGAGACTTCAGATTGGAAGCCGACTGGAGCGGCGCTGAGGATGATCTCGATCTGGTGCTCATCCACCCCGACGGTTATCGCGTGTCGTGGCTCGGCGCGCCCACCCGTGCCGTGATCAGCGCTACCGACGTGCTCAGTGTTCATCGCGAAGGACTCGCGCTACGCGGCGCAGAGGTCGGCGAGTACGCCGTCGAGGTCGTACGCGCGAACCCGAGCGCTTCACCGGTGCGCGGAAACCTAAGGCTCCGGGTGGGAAGCCGCACTGAAACCATTCCGTTCTATCTCGAAGGAACTCGCTCCCGCCTGGCTCGCGTGAAGTTGCGTATGCAGTCCAGCCTCGTGCCGCTGTGAAACGCCGGTGAGCACTCTATGGACAAGCACCGACGTGCGTCGCGTTCAGAACTCCCCTGGATCCGTGTGAGTACCAAAGACCTCGCGCAGCACGTCGCAGAGCTCCTGCTGCGTCGCGTACACCTTTGCGGCCTCGATCATCGGTGGCAACAAGTTTTGGTCGCTCTGGGCGGCGATCCGTACTTCACCTAGCCAGTGGGTCACCAGCGCCGAGTCCCGCTGGGCTTTCACTTCACGTAGACGCTGCACCTGCGTCAGTTCAACGCTTGGATCAACGCGCAGGGTCGGGATCTTGTCTTTGGCCCCGCTCTTGTACCGATTGACCCCAACGACGACTCGCTCCCCAGCGTTAAGTTTCCTCTCAAACTCATACGCGCTGCGAGCAACCTCGCGCTGGGGGTACCCCTGCTCAACCGCGGCGAGCATGCCGCCCATCGCGTCGATACGTTCAATGTACACGTGGGCCTGCCGCTCGAGCTCATCGGTCAGCCATTCGACGTAGTAGCTGCCGCCGAGGGGATCGATGGTGTTGGTGACCCCAGTCTCGTGGGCGATAATCTGCTGCGTCCGCAGCGCGATCGTGACGGCCTCTTCAGTGGGCAGCGCGTAGGTTTCGTCAAGCGAGTTGGTGTGGAGTGACTGGGTACCACCCAGCACAGCCGCCAGTCCCTGGATGGCCACGCGAGCCACGTTGTTGTAGGGCTGTTGTGCTGTGAGGCTGACACCCGCGGTCTGCGCGTGGGTTCGCAGTTTCATGCTGGCTTCCGACTGCGCGCCGAAGCGCTCCTTCATGAACCGTGCCCACATACGGCGCGCCGCACGAAATTTCGCAATTTCTTCGAAAAAGTCGTTATGCACATCGAAGAAGAAGCTCAGCCGCGGTGCAAAGTCATCCACCGGGATCCCGCGCTCGATTCCTGCCTGAACGTAGGACAATCCATCGGCGAGAGTGAACGCGAGTTCTTGAACCGCGGTCGACCCGGCTTCGCGAATATGGTACCCGCTGATCGAAATGGTGTTGAACCTCGGCACCTCAGCTGCGCAATACTGCACCATGTCCGTCACGATTCGCATCGCCGGTTTGGGCGGAACCAACCAAGCGTGCTGCGCGATGAACTCCTTAAGGCAATCGTTCTGAATGGTCCCTCCAATCTTGTCGCGTGCAACGCCCTTCTTGTCCGCAAGCGCGATGTAGAAGGCGAGCAGCACGATCGCCGGACCGTTGATGGTCATGGAGGTGGTGATCTGCTCGAGGGGGATCTTGTCGAACAAGATCTCCATGTCGCGCAGCGTGTCCACGGCGACCCCACACATTCCTACCTCACCGAGCGCACGCGGCGAGTCGGAGTCATAACCCATCAGAGTTGGAAAATCGAACGCAGTCGACAACCCCGTCTGACCCTGCTCGACCAGAAAGCGGAAGCGCTCGTTGGTTTGTTTGGGGCTCCCGAACCCCGCGAACATCCGCATCGTCCACAAGCGACCTCGGTACATCGTGGGCTGCACGCCGCGTGTGAACGGGTAACATCCCGGGAGGCCCAAGCTCTGCTGGTAAGCTAATGCCTCAGGGCCAGTCCTGTCCGCAGGGGTCACCAGGTCGGGCACCTCAAGATCTCCCCAAGTCTCGAAGCGCGCCAAGCGCGGCGGCAACCTGCGGTGAGCCTCTGCCACATCGCGAGCTCGCCATTCGGTGACGACACTTTTCAAGGCCTCAAGATCGGGAGGCACCTCACCCATGACCTCGAAGTCGTCGTCATTCATGCGCCCAGCTTGCTCCACGCCCGACGAGATTGCTAGGCTAGGCAAGTGTGGCAACCGGGGTTTTCGTGTTGGCTATTGGGGTCCCTGGTGCTGGGCAGCGGTTGTGGGCCGTCGGCTCATGTGCTGCCACCCCCACCACTCGGCCAACAGCGCCCGGTGAATCGGCCCGCCCCGCAGAATCCGCGAACGACCAGCCCGCTGCGTGACGGGGCCGCCGCAAATCAAAAGACCGCGTCTCGCGCGCCCAACCCGGCAACACCGGTGGGTGTTCTCGGGACCGCTCACCCGACGCTGTTCCAAGCGGCATCCGTGAGCCAGCGGTGGGTGCATCTGTGCCAGTCGCGCGCCGATACGACTGGTGATAGGGCAATCAGCGTCCGTATCAGTCGCGAGGGTGACCTGGAAGGCGACGCGCTCAGCCACTACTTGGTTGAAGGGGCCGGCGACGGCATACGCATCGACGGCGTGTTGGCCGCCGATCCCAGAGGGCGCTACGTCGTGCTTCAACGCGGTGGACGGGCCTACCTACGCGACACCGACCAACGCACTGAGAGTGACCTCTCGGCGCTCGGCATCGACACCCGAGCAGACCAAAGTTCTCACCAAACTCACCGCGCGGTAATCTTCGACGGCTCGGGGACTCGCCTCGCCTACCTACGCCAGCACGGCGAACAACAGTGGATCGTCATCCGCGACCTCGCTGGCGCTAGTGAAACCGTGCTGGACCCGGGCACCGGCAACGTGTGGCGTATGGGGTTCGAGCCTGACGGCGACTACCTGCGAGTGCAAATCACGGTCGGCGACACTAACGGTAACGGACGAATCGAATGGCCAACGCCAGTCGAAGAAGGGCCGAAACCGTGCGTGGGACCCGTACCCTCGTTCAACGTCTTTGACGTGCCGGGAGACCAACCCGAGACGCGCCTGCTACGGCTGCTTGACGGTCAACTCCTCGAAACCCCCGAACTCGTGATGACGCTCGGAACCAGCGTCGTCACGCGTAACTCGGTAGGTGAACTGTGGCTAGGCGCGCCCACAGGTGAAATGCAGCTGATCTCTCCGAAGGAGTGTGCGGGGCGAATCTATCACTCGAGCGCGAAGCATAGCGCCATCGTCTTCGGTTGCTCGCCGACGTATGGTGGGCGCCGTGAGCTTTTCGTGAGCACACCGTCGATGCAGAAGAAATTGGGACTGGATGTCGCACCGTTCGAGGTCGATGGGCGCTTGCCCGGCGATTCAGATCTGATTGGTTTGTATCCTAGAAATGATGCGTACCTGCTCGACCTTCCCCGCTTAGCGCTGACGCCCCTCCCCCCCCAAACGCAAGTGCTCGCGACCCATGACCGCAAAGCGCTGGCTACGCGAGACAACCAGCTGCTAATCCTGAGCGTGGCATACGATGGCGACAGGCCGCAACTGCGTGAGCACGCGCTCGGTCTCAAGCGACCGCCACTTTCCGCAGTCGGTTGGGCGGGGCACTACGTCTACGTCGGACCGGTGCTCATCGATCTCAACCTAGAGTCAGTCGTACGTACGTTTACTTCGCCGCCGCTAGCGCTGAGCCAATCGGGCGCGGCGCTACTCCCCGCTGTGCAGCGGGCGAGCTCCGAGAGCCTGTTGCTCGGTCCGCTCACCTGGACTGCAGAGTGAACCCCGAGCGACCCGCGAACTACTGCGCGTCGGGACACGTGTAACTGAGCCCCCACTCATCAATCCCGGGCATCGAAAGGCCATCGCTGGTCGGCGTTAACACGCCCGCAATCTCGACGAATCCATAGTGTGCGTCAGGAACCCCGTCTAGCGCCGTGTACAAGTCGAGAGGACAGCCTGTGGCGGCGGGCGAGTTACAGACTTGATTGCCCAAAGCGCTCGTGATTACGGTGAGGTCGTGATATTCAGCGCTCGCCAGCCCGGCTTCCGTGGACGCCGACCGGATACGCAGGGTGATGGAAGAGTCGCCGGGCACGGTAGAGCTGTACGAGAAGAACGACCACTGGGGGCGCTCGTCGTACTCGCACTTGGCCTGGTACAGCTCACTGAACTCATAGGGCTCAAAACCGCTCCCTAAGCAAGCGATCTCAATCCCCACGCGGGCATCAGCGTCTGCGCGGACCTCATCGCAGGTCTCTGGGCAAAGGTGGATACGGGTCACAGTGGTCGCTGAATCTGGGTACCACTTGCCATTTGCGCAGGCCGCCAAGTTGTTGGTGCGGGTCAACTCAACGGCAGCGCTGCCATCGCCGGGTTGATAGGAGACCTTAGCCAAGTCGATGTCGAGATCGGCTTGGTTGTCGAGATCGAAGCTACACGCGACTTCGGCGCCGGTCACCGTCTTGGTGGCGATCGCCTGGAAGATCGCGTCGAAGTCGTCGTTACGACAGACGGGGTAACGTAGGCCCCCCGTTAGGCGACTCAATGCCTGATACCCCGTCCCTGGGCCTTCGGAGCCCGGACTACACTTGCCCGTCTGAATGGCCGCGGTCGAAGGCCACGCTCCGTCGGGATCCGCCGGGTACTCAGACATCCCGATGATACTGTGCCAGACGTAGCTCCGGTTCTCTTTGGTGCCGAAGTAGTCCGGCGAGAGCGCTAGCAGTAAGTCGTCGAAAGTCGTCGCCGCGGCTTCACCGTCTGCGACCTTGTCGTTGTCACGGAGGAGCACCCCACGGTGGTAGCAATCGATATCATCATCAGTAATAGCGACGAAGACCTTGAGGGAGTCCTTGCGAAGCCACTGGGAGTAGCCGAAAGGTGCCAGCGGGGTCCATTTGCGCCCATCCCGCGCCAGCTCATCGGGCGCATCAAACCCTTCGAGAATTCTACAGGTAGCGTCCCAGCTCCCCACATCGGCGCTGAAATGAAAGTAGTTGGGCGAGTTGTTTTCAAGTGGCTGAGTCGCCGCTTTGCTGCAGTCATCAGCGCCCAGTGGCGAGGGGATACAAACGGGTAAGGAGCTGAAACCCACTGACGTGTCCGTGTCGCCATATCGGGCGATCATGATTACCCGATAGTCGACGCCGCTGGCCTCGATCGTGGACGCAAAGTCCGTGTAGATCCGCTCCTGGACCTGGGCGATCTCGCCGTCCATCGTGCTCGAGTTGTCGATGACGAAGATCACGTCCACGGGTCGTTCACGTGTCACAGCAACGCTGCTCCCACCGGCACACGTCGGAGCCGAGCAGCTGCCCCCAGAAAACAACGACCAGTTGTCGACGCAACTGTACTCGTCGACATGGGCTGCGCCCGGTGGGTTCACCATGATCTCCCGATTACCCACCAACTTCGGGCAACCGGTCACGCTTATACATTCGCCCGAGGGGATAGGTTCCGTCGTAAAGCACTCATACATTTGTGGGTGCCCCTGGTCAGGAGCACAGCTTGGGTACTGCTGCGAGTTGGCAGGAAAGTGCACGAGTCGAATCCCCGCAGGAGCTTCGGCTTGGCCGTGGTTACACACGGGGATGATACCGTCGCAAGGTGCGTCCACCGCCAAATCGATCCCGGCAGCGTTGGGATCCACCTCGGCCGGGTACCAGGGCTCACAAGTGGCCTGACTGGTCGCAGGACCGTCGCAGCGGACGTCGCAGAGCTGTTCAGTGAGGTCGATGCAGTTCGGCGACCAGAGCGCCGGTCCTGCGCCCTCGACCGGGGTGAGCTTGCTGAGCCGCGACTTGGGCCCCTGACACATCGCGTCTTGACTGCCGGTGCAGGTCGCGTCGGACCACTTGAAGCCAGAATTCGCGGTCGCTTGGACACAAGTATCGGTGCCGTTCGGTTCGCCGCTGGCGAAGTTTTGGTAAATGCCGACCTTGGTTGAGGAATTGTAGCTGCCCGCGGGTGACCCGCTGAGCCAGGTCCAAGTGTTGGTCGCCGTCTTGGTCATCCCGATCCAGGTCGTCTTGATGCCATTGTAAACGTTGAGAGCATCGTTCTGAGCGCTCGACGACACCGACGCCAGATCCCAACCCGCTGCTCGCGCTTGGCAGGACGTCC
>JBDKJZ010000242.1:0-7997 GCA_039796375.1 Pseudomonadota bacterium | reverse complement strand
GCCTCCCCCCCCGCGAACACAAAACCACCGCCCAAGTCGCGAACATAGCGTTCGACCAAGTCCTGCGAAGACAAGCTCACTTGTTCAGCGGGAACGTCGCTTAAGATGAACAAATCGTAACGTTCCATCTCCGCTAAGGAAGCTGGAAACGCACTGACCGGCCGCACATCAACGTCGAACTGCTGCGCGCTCAGCGCGCTGGTCAAGTAGCTGGCCCGCGCGGGTTGACCCTCGATATACAGCACAGTGGGTCGGCCTGGCACCTCCAGCCTAGCCGCTAGCTCGTTGTTCTCCGAAAACTTGTCGTCAGCGATTTGATCGAGCTTGAGCGCGTACGTCACTTCGCCACCGAAGCGCACGACGCTCTTGAACGTCAGCTCATTTGCGCCTGGCTTTAGCTCTAGCTGCTGCGCCCCGTCGAGGCCGTTCAACATTTCACCCTGATACAAGCGGGCGCGCGCTGTGGTGGCGCGGCTTGAGTAGACTTCCGCACGCAGGGCGAACGGTTGCCCAATCTCTACCTTGTCCGGCACGACCAGTGAAACCACTGCGACCTCACCAGGCGGCGGTTGACGATAGGGCACACTGAACAATTTCACGTCAAATCGCGCGGCGCGGTGGGCTTCCGCCAGGACGTCGCCCTCAGTCTCCACGCCATCACTAAACAACACCACGCGCTTCAAGTAACCAGGCGGGAAGACGCCGTAGGCGAGCTCGATCGCCGCTTGCAGGTTACTACCCGCGCTCGGGCTAGTTCTCTGGGCTGTGGTCTGCGGAGTGTTGTTAGCTTGGGTTGGGTCCGCCCCGGTCGCGGGTCGGTCGGTCGTCGCGACTACAGCAGGGGCGCCCGAGACGCCGCCGGTGGATAACGGCGCGTGGCGGAGCTCGGTCACAGTCGGAATAGTGCCGTCTGGAATAACGCCGTCGCCCGGCGAGGGCCCACTGGAGTCTTGCCCTAAGGAGGCCCTCACTGACTCCAAGCGCGGGCGCTCCGCGAACGTGATCAGCCGAACCTCGGCGTCTTTAGGCTTCGCGTGGACGAACGCGGCGATTTGTCTACGCGCGTCCTCAATAGCGGCGTCTGTCACCGAGTCGGAGACGTCTACCAGCAGCACGGTCGCGATCTTCTGACTCTCGGTCGTGGTCACGAGCCGCGACAAGCCTAACGCCAAGAGCGCAATAAATACGATCCGGAAGAACAGCGATAACCCCGCCTGCTGCCAGGGAAGGTCGGCCAAAGAATGGCGCAACCCGAAGAGCAAGACCGGCGTCGCGACTAGGAAACCCAGCGCGACCGGTGTGAGCAGCTGGTACTCTTTGCCCGCGTAGTAAAAAATCATTGGCCCGGGGTGGTCCAAGACGTTGCCCGAGAAGACCCAGAAAGCGCCTGTCACTAGCGCCACGACCAGCACCGCGAACAGCGCTGTCTTGAGGACCGCGCGCTGGGTCAGCGCGCGTGGAGTCACCCTGCGCCGAGTCACACGGTCACCCGCCGGTGGTACGTGAACCACTCGATCGCAGAGATCGCACACGCGGCGAGCAGCAGGTACAGCCAAACTTCCAGGCGCACACCGGTCGAAGACACCGTCACCTTCTCCGCGGTCTTGTGACCCACCACCAGCTCCTCTGCGGGCTTCAGCTGGCTCTCTTCGGCATCGATCAGGTTGGCAGCGAACGCTGAGAGGACCTCTCCGCCCGGTCCACGTAGCTCATAGAAGCCCGCGTATTCGCCGAAATAGACCGCATTGCCGTCCTTCACGGGGACCGTTTCTTCGAGGCCGCTGGGCGTCCTCAGCGACACTTGATTTAGACCGCTCGGCACGGGGACATTCCACACCTCTCCGGTTCGGTACGAAGAGATGTAGCTCGTGTCCTCGCTGGCGAAGGTGTTGATCGCGTTCAAGAGGAACAAGGGCCAGCCGACCCGCAACACAAAGTCACTATCGCGCGGATCAAACCCCGTCGCCAGAAAGCGCTGCCCGTCGCGCTTGCCTGAAACCAAGATAGGCCCCTGGTCGCTCTCGCCCTCGACGTGGTCTGCTGTTTCAGGCTTGAACGCAAACCCCTTGGCTACTTGCACGTTGCCCATCGCGGCCCAGCGCAAGAACGGGCTCTTGCGATCCCAGCTATCGAACCCAAAGTCCAGAATGGGCTGGGGGCTCTTGTGCGCGAGCGGCACGCCGGGGGGTGGATTCAGATAGAGGCGCGCCCCGTGACTGGCGCGGAGCTCGGGCGCGACGCCGTCCAGAATACTCACGTCGAATTCCGCGCGTGGCAGAGCGTCGCTCGGGGTGATAACCGTCACATCCAGATACTCATCAAGGAGCAGCGCGGCCTCAATGTAGCGGTTGCCAGCTGTCACCAGCAGGACTCGGACTCGCCGCCGCTCGGGCATCAACGCATAGCCGCTGTCATCCTTGCTGAGTTGGTCAACCACAACCGGGGCTCCCGGCTCCACGCCAGGCTGGACCGGCTCGGAGCCAACCAGAGCCACTCTCGCCTCTAGCGTTCGGCTCGCGCCGGAGAGATCGTGGTAGGAGCGCGGCATCCGTTCATTGGGTTCGAGACTCAATCGGGTGACATCCACAGTTTCACCGTCACCGATCAACGTGATCTCCACCACGGCCGCTTCTGGCTGAAAGTTGGTGACCTCAAGCAACACTTCATAACGCGACTTGTCGAGCGGATAACGCCGCACTGAGAATGCCGTGACAGCGACGTTCTTGCCGCCGCTTCCGACCGGCAGCTGACGCAGCGTCACGTGTTCAAGTGCTGGGTCCCCCAGAAACCGCGCGCTCAGCTCATCGCCTTGGTGGGCCGCGCCGTCACTGATCACGACAATTTCGGCTTTGGGCAAACCTCGAAGACTGTCGAGCGCAAACCGGATACCGCGTTCGAAATCGGCTCGCGTGTCTTTGGTGCGTATCGATTGCGAAGCGCGCGTGAGCTCGGCTGTGTCGCTGGTCATGGTGGACACGGCGCGGGGCGCGGCTCCCATTTCCGCGATCAGCATTCGGTCCGTTCCTGAGAGGCTGTTCACCAGGTCCGTCAGTTGTTTCTTTCCAACCTCAATACGGCTGGGCTGAACGTCACTGGCCGCCATGGACGCGCTAGTGTCGACCAAGACGACGATGTTCCGTCCCTCGAACCACTTATCCGACAAGCGCGGGTCCCCCAACGCAAACACCAAGAGCAAGACGATCAACAACTGCAGCAGCAATGACAACCAGCGCTTCAGCTGGGAAAACCAGTGAGTCGCTTCTTTGTCTTTGAGCACCCGCTGCCAAATCGGCGAAAACGGCACACTGACCGCGCGCCGACGCAAGCGCAAGATGTAGAACGCGAGCGTGGCCGCAGCCATCGCGCCGAAGATCCCCAGCAGGGTAGTGAGGCTAAGGCCGCTCAGGATCATCAGCGCAGAAAACCCCCGCGGCGAAACACCCGCAGCACGAGCTCATCAAAGGGGGTGCGTGAGTCCGCCGGAAAATAAGCCACCTGGTTCTTGACGCAAAACCTCTCAACTTCGGTCTGGTACTCAGCGAAGGCTCCCCGCATGCGCTCTAGCAGCTCATCGGTGATCGTCACCTCTCGCTCATCGCCGGTCTCACAATCATAGATGCGGACGTCACCCTTCAAGTCGGGATTCGCGTCGCCCGGTTCGACCATGTGCAACACGTACGGCTCAAACTTGTTGTAGCGAAGCACGTTGATGCCCTTTTCGAAACCTTTGGGATCGTACAAGTCGCTGATCAACACGGCTAACCCGCGTCGCTTGTGTTGGGCGACGAAGGTCTTCAGACCTTCCGCAAGATCCGTCCCGCGCTCGGCCTTGAGCTCATTTAGAAAGCGGAACACCTTGAAGATTTGCCCCTTGCCGCGCGTCGCGGGCAGGCGAGTCGCAAGCTCGTCGCCCACCCCGACGATTGTGACTCGGTCGAGGTTCGCGAGACCCACGTACGCGAGCGCTGCGCACAAGCGCCGCGCTTGGTCGAACTTTTCGCCCGTTCCGAACGCCATCGACCTTGAGCAATCGAGAATGAAGTAGATGCTGAGGTCCTCTTCTTCTTCATACAGCCGGACTAGCAGCTTCCCGAAGCGCTGGTAGGCGCCCCAGTCCACGAACCTGAAGTCGTCCCCAGCGGTGTAGTCGCGGTGGTCGGCGAACTCGACGCCGCTGCCTTTCTTCTTGGTTCGGCGATCGGCTCGGTGGCGTCCGGAGAACACGCGGCGGCTCACTATCGCGAGCGTCTCCAGCTTCTTCTGGAAATCTTCGCCGAACAGCTCCCCCCTCGCGCGTGGCGCCAAGCTGAGGCGCCTCGCGTTCGGCAGCGCCTGTTTTACGAAGTCGAAGAGGCCCATCGGGACTAGCTCTTGGTTTCTGGCAACTTCGCGAGCACAGCAGTCAGCACTTGATCGGTCGTGACTCCTTCCGCTTCACCTTCGAAATTCAAGAGCACGCGGTGACGAAGCGCGGGCAGAGCCGCCCGCTTGATATCGTCTATCGAAGCGGCAAAACGACCCTCGAACAAGGCGAAGATCTTGGACGCTAAGAGCAGCGCTTGAGCGCCGCGGGGCGAAGCGCCAGTGCTGACGAAGCGTTTGACGGTATCTGGCGCGGTCTCGTCGCTAGGGTGCGTCGCTAATACCAGCCGCACAGCATAGTCCTTCACGTGGTTCGCGACCGGCACGGTGCGCACCAACTTCTGCAGCGCTAGGACGTCCGCCGCGTTCAGCGTCGGGGTCACGCTGGCTTGATGGTCTGAGGTCGTGCGATCCAAGATCGTGTGCAGCTCTTCGCGGGTCGGAAAGGGCACCTGCAGCTTGAAGAAGAACCTATCCAGCTGCGCTTCAGGCAGAGGGTAGGTGCCCTCCATCTCGAGAGGGTTCTGCGTCGCGAGCACGAAGTAAGGCTGCGCGAGCTCGTGGGTGGTGCGCCCGACTGTGACGCGGTGCTCCTGCATCGCTTCCAAGAGCGCGCTTTGTGTCTTCGGGGTCGCGCGGTTAATTTCGTCAGCCAACACAATATTGGCGAACAGCGGCCCTTTCCGAAACTCGAAAGCCGGCTTACCAGAAGCGCTCTCATCGATGACCGTCGTACCGATGATGTCCGCAGGCATCAGGTCGGGGGTGAACTGAATGCGGGAGAAGTTGAGATTCATCGCGTCGGCTAAGGTCCGCACGAGCATCGTCTTTCCCAAACCCGGAACCCCTTCAAGCAGCGCGTGTGACCCGGCAAGCATACACGTCAATACACCATCGACCACCTCACGGTTACCGACGATCACCCGTCCTATCTGTTCGCGCAGCTCACCGATGCGCTGCTGAAACTCCGCCACCTCTCGCTTCGCTTTTTCCGCTTCTGACATTTGCCGTGCCTCGTGTTCTTGCCTGCGTGCCTAGTCTCGTAGGTGCGGTTCTCGTTAGCGCGGCCGGATCAGCTGAAAGTAGCGCCGCACGTAGAACTTGTACCCTGGTGGGATCTCATCCGTCTCAAGGACTTCCTCGGCGACCGTCTTATAGTCGGTGTAGACCTTGCGGTAACCACCCCCGGAGAAACCACGCTCGGCCGCCCCAAACACGACCTCGCTCGACGCTGTCCCCTCGCCACTATCGACACCCGCCGCGGAGACGTCCTGGGTCTTGCCTTCAAGATCAGTTTGGTCTCCGCGCACGTTGGCGTCGCTGCCACTCCCCGCCTGCTCCCCGCTCTTGCCCGCGCCAGGCCCTGGCTGCTTGCCATCAGCGCCCACTCCTGCTGACTGACCAGGGATCTGAACTTCGATCCCGCCCGGACCCATACCGAGCCGCGGAGGGCCGTCGCCCTTCCCACTCTTATCCTCCGGACCTTCGCCGCCCTGACCCGGTTTGCCTTGGCCAGGTTTCTGCCCCTTCGCCATCTGTCGGAATTTCTCGAGCATTTCTTGGCGTTGCTGGCCCCCCTTCTTGGCTTGACGGAGCATCTCCCGCATTTCCTCCATCTGCTTCTTGAGCGCTTCTTTCTCCTGATTGGACATCTCGCGCTGAGCCATGCGGTTGAGGCTCTCCGCGCCAGACTCGACGCGTTGACCCGCCTCGCCCATGTCTTTCATGAGCTGCTGGGCGGCCTCCGCCAGGTCTTTGTCTAGCTGCGACAACTCCTTCTTCGCTTGTTCGCTCTGTTTCTTCTTGCGGTCGAGTTTTTTCAGCTGGCGCTCGTTCTGAGCGAGCTGCTGCTCCTCGGAAGTGGTGAGAGGCTGACCCTGCCGCTTCTTGTTCAAGAGACGCTTGCGCTCTTCCTCCAGCTCACGACGCTGCGCGCTCAGGCGCTCCAGTCGATCTGAGCTGCTCTTGCTGGCTGCTTCGAGTGCTCTCCGGAGTTTCTCGAGCTCCGATTTGTCTGCTTTCGGGTCGTTTTTCTTGAGGCGCTCAGCCAACTTGCGCAGCGCCTCCTCCGCGTCAGCGAGCTGCTTCTGCTCCAGCGCCTCCGCTGCGGGCTTGCTCAGCGCGCTCTTCTTCAGCTCATCCGAGAGGCCTTTCAGCCCCTCGTCGAGGCCCTCCCGATCGAACTCTTCGCCTTTTTGTAGCTCACGCTCCAGCTGGTCGAGGCGCTGAAAAATCTGGTTCCGATCCAAACGCTGTTCGGCGATGTCTTCAATCAGCTGATTAAAGCGCCGGACCGCGGCGAGAGTCTCCGGATCTTGGGTTTGGTCTTGGAGCTCTTTTGCCAGTTCTTTGAGCAGCTCAACGTCATCGCCGGCAATTTCCGGCGCGCGGAAGTGCAGGGCCACCTGAGGGATCCCCCGCGTGGTCTGGACTTCTAAGAGCGAGAGCCCGAACAGCGCCCCTCCGAGCAGCACACTCCCGAGGAGGTCCCGCGGGAACGGGACTGGAACCGCCCGACTCGGCGAGAGCGCCTTCGCGTGCTCCAGCGCGTCCGCAATGGCGGCCTCCATCAGGGGCGATCGCGCTGGCTCACTGCTGAAGGCCAGCGCGTTGGTGACGCGGTCTGCCAGGCCATGGTGCGCATCAAGCGCTTGCGCCCCGGCGAAACGTGGCCGGCGCTGCAACGCCGCCAGGATCCCCCCGACCACGACGACAGTGACTGCCAATCCGCCCCCGACCATCACCTGCAGCTCCACGGCGGGACCCGGCTGGAACACCTTGACGGTCGTCAGCGCGGCTAGGGAGTAAATAAGCGGAAGTGGCAAGAGCAGGACCACCCGCGACAAGACCGCGCGCAACACCCAGCGTCGCTCCGCACTCCGGGCAGCTTTCACCAGTGTGTCTATCGGCTGAATTGGATCTTGCACGCTTTGAGGTCCCGCTACCCTGATACTTACGCGCTGGCGACTTGGACGTCCGAAAGATTCTTCGCGGTCCGCTTGGATAACGCAGGTCCTCGGGTCTCACGCCACTCAAACAATCCGCCCGCAGCACTGGCGCGCCTCAACCCGACGCTGGCGAGCTTGCCCAGCATAGAGCAATTCTGCTGGATTTCAAGGTACTTACATGACTTCATCCGTGCCGAACGCAGCATCCCGACGGGCGCCCGGCGCCGAACACCACGGGGACCTTTCTTCCCACTTGTGGACCGCCACGGGCAATTCATGTGCGTCCCTAACACACCCGCATTTCGAGCTTCGTCGACGCGGAGACCGCTGGTGGTGACCTCTGACTCGCTCCCTGGTTCGATCGAGCGTCCGATGTTCTTTGGAAAAGGTTTTCGAATTTGGTGCTCGTAGGGCTTGACCACACTGGCGCGGTGCTTTCGAATGCGGCTGACGTTCCTGGAGCTTTTCGAAACCATGCCTCAACACGAAGAAACTGTCGTCCTAGTCGCAGATGATGAGCCGAGCACGCTCGCGCTCGTGACCGCCCATGTTCGTTCGAGAGGCTTCAAGGTGATTGAAGCCTCGGACGGTGACATGGCCTGGCAGCTGGCTCACCAACACCTGCCGAACCTGGTGATCTTGGACGTGATGATGCCAGGAATGAGCGGCTGGGAGGTCTGCCGCAAG
>JBDKJZ010000241.1:0-8004 GCA_039796375.1 Pseudomonadota bacterium | reverse complement strand
CGCGAACTTCGGGGGAGGTTGACGACGGTCAACCGTCAACGCTCCGAAGGTGAACGTCGTCCGCTCGAATCGCCTTGATGAACCACGGGGGCCTTCGTCAGGCCGCCCGCTGCACTGGTTAACGCAATTATGTTGCATTACCATATTGAACGCGTTAACAACTCTGAATGTTTTGTATTCACTGTTGCAGTAACTGGCGGTCCAGCCCTTTGGGGCTCAGTTCGTGTCGCCTGACAAGGCTGGGGCAAGCCCGACCATTGTTCGCGGCGTGAGAAAAGCGCCGGCGAGAGTCAGTACCCACTGCCCGCTCTCGGCACTGCCGACCCGGTAGCTGCAATGACCGACCACCCCACCTAGGGCGCCTTTGGCGATGGCCAAGAAAGAACACCGAATGCAAGCAACCTTTCCTCTCGACGACCAGCGACTCCCCGTAACGGTCCTCTCCGGGTTTCTCGGCGCGGGCAAGACCACTCTGCTGAATCAGGTCCTGCAGAACCGGCAAGGGCTCAAGGTCGCCGTCATCGTCAACGATATGAGCGAAGTGAATATTGACGCTGCACTCGTAGAACGAGGCGGCGCAGAACTATCGCGCACTGAGGAGAAGCTAGTGGAGATGTCCAATGGCTGCATTTGCTGCACGCTCCGCGACGATCTCCTGGCAGAAGTCTCGCGCCTCGCTGCTGAGCGTCGTTTCGACTACCTGCTCATCGAGTCGACCGGGATCTCTGAACCGATCCCCGTAGCTCAGACGTTCACCTTCAAAGACGAAAACGGTGTCAGCCTGAGCGACGTTGCACGTCTCGACACCATGGTCACTGTGGTCGATGCGAACAGCTTCCTCGATGAGTACTACCGTGCTGATAGCCTAGCTGACCGTGGGCAGTCGCTGGGTAAAGAGGACGAGCGGACGGTGACTGACCTATTGATCGATCAGATCGAGTTCGCGGACGTGATCATCCTCAGCAAAGTCGACCTGATCACAGAAAAAAAGGCCAAACAGGTGGAGGCTGTAGTTCGGGCGTTAAACCCGGGTGCCAAGATCCAATTGGCGGTGAGTGGCCAAGTCCCCATCAGCGAAGTTCTTGGCACGGGGCTGTTCAACTACGAGAAGGCGGCGAGCTCCGCCGGATGGCTGCGAGAGCTCGCGGGTGAGCACAAGCCGGAAACGGAGGAGTACGGTATTCGGAGCTTCGTCTATCGCACCGCGCACCCCTTCGACGCGGAAAAACTCTGGGCGTTCTTCAACGAGGACGAGAACTTCCGGGGGGTGTTGAGGTCTAAGGGGTTCTTTTGGGTCGCGTCGGATCATCGCGCGACCTACGAGTGGGCCCAGGCGGGGGGCGTGAGCGACGTGCGCGCCGCCGGAGTCTGGTGGGCAGCGATCAATCGCGAAGACTGGGGACATCCAGACGGAGAGCGGCCTGACGAAAAGCCGGAGTGGGACCCTCGCTTCGGCGATCGAGTGCAGCAGCTGGTGTTCATCGGGCAACAACTTGACGAACCAAAGCTCCGCAAGCTGTTGGACGATTGTCTACTCGACCCGGCCCTCGCTCAAGCCGACAGCAACGTGTGGGCCGATTTGGTCAACCCGTTTCCGGTTCTTCAAATGGAAGACGAGGACGCCGCGTGAGACGCTTGCGCGGCACCCGAACCGAACTCCTAGCTCGGCCAGCATGCTGAGCAGGACCGTTCAGGAGCGCGCGGATATGCCGCGGAGTCGCAGCGACGAGGTGCGCTCGCAGCTTCATCGCGACGAGGTCAGCCTGGTATCGTGGCATCGAGAGCTTCCTTCAGATCTCGATGAGCAGCTCTCCCACTGGGCCATGCGCTTTCCGGCTCAGTTTGACGAGGTTGTCTGCATGCCGAACTACGATCTCTCACCTGCGGTGCGGGGGCTTGAAGAGCCGGCGCGCTCCTGGTTGATGCTTGACGCCACCATCCTGATCGGCCAGCTCGCTCACTTGTCCAACGCGCGTCGCCTGCGCGTGTCGCTTGGAGCAGTTCGTTCGGACCAGTGCCGCAAGTTCCACGTCGACTACCTCCGGTACCGCTTGATCACGACCTACGTTGGCCCGGGTACGGAGTGGGTGCCCGATGATTCGGTGCGTCGCGAGGCGCTCGACCACCCACCCGATTGCCCATGCGACGCGAACAAGGCAATCGTCCGGGAGGCGGCGGCGGTGCGTCATGCGGTGGCCGGCGAAGTCGTTGTCATGAAAGGCGATCGCCACCCGAACCGGCGCGGAGCTGTGCACCGCTCGCCGCCAATCGAGGGAACCGGTCGAGTCCGCGTCGTGCTAATCGCAAGCACGGTGGACGGCCCGTGAACGACGCTGCGCGCGAGATGAGCCGCACCTACACGGGCTCGCTCGTCGCGTCCCGAGAGCTCTCGGTTTTGCCGATCCGTCCAATGCTCAACTCTGGTACGTTGGACGAAGGACACGCTGCCCATGACGGTCACCCTTAGACAAGCTCACAGCGACGACGCACAGCTTCTCGCCGCTTTGAACCGGTTCGTCCAAGACGACCACGTTGGCGCGCTGCCGCACCATTTCAAGTCTTGTGACACCAGCGCCGTTGCTGAGTGGTTCGGCTCGATGCTTTCGCGCGAGGATGTCCGCGTGTGGCTTGCCGATTCGGATGGGTGTCCCGCTGGCTACGCGATCTCAATCGTGCGCGAACGACCGGAGAACCTTTTCTGTCACGCCCGGCGGTACTGTGAGCTCGACCAAATCGCTGTCTCGCCCGCGTTTCGCAGGCAAGGCGTGGCTCGAGCACTGGTGCAGCGCATAATTGCCGACGCCTCGGCGCAAGGGATCCATGACGTCGAACTGACTTCCTGGGCGTTCAACACTCAAGCGCATGCTGCGTTCGAAGCGCTCGGTTTCCATCCGAGAGTCTTGCGTTTCGGGCGAGACTCCGATGACACCGGCTGACATGCCGCTGAAGAACCTTGTGGTAGCTTGAGCGAGATCCCACCACGCGAGAAAACTCTATGGCCTCAGACTTGACCTTCGATTCAAGGCTGGGAGTGCGTGCGGAGGTCCTGCAGCAGTTCGGGGAACACGTGACGCTGAATAACCACCGGTTGGGGTGAACGGGGTGACAACCGTACGAACCTTGAGTATGGATCGAGCAGTCGCGAACTGCTCACCCGTACTGCGAAGACCTTCGGAGGCGCGGTAGACCCCCAAGCTGAGTGTGCCGCTACGCGCCATAGCCCACCGAGACCCTCGACCCAAATGAAAACCAATCGCTTGCTACTGGCCTCTGGCCTGCTCGCCGCCTTCACCGCCGCGCTGCACACGCTTGGAGGCACACTAGAGATCCAAGAGCCACTCCTAGGTTCAACGATCCCTCAGCCGGTCAGCCTTCTACTGTACGCTTGTTGGCACCTGGTGACCGTAACCCTGATCTTGTCAGCAGTAGCGCTGATTTGGAGCGCTCGCCCAAACAGCAGAATCTTGGCGGGCGCTCTTCCGCGTTTTGTATCGCTGCTCTGGCTGCTGTTCGGTGTTGTGTTTATCGCAGTAGCCTTGGTGTTCGCCGAGCCGTCAACTCTGCTCGTGCTTCCACAATGGGTGCTGCTCACCCCGGTGGGTATCCTGGGCTTGCTTGGTGATCGCCAGCGCGCACGGGATGCTTCGGTCCAGTAAGTTGCGTTCGCGAGGAGCAGGAGCACCAAGTCGCTCGAATCGGGCTTGCGGCTGACGGCGGCCCGCACCGCGCGCTCCTTCGCCCTTGCATGCCGCCCGGCCCTGGGCTAGATACTGAGCCGAATGGTTCAGTATCGGAATACACGCCTCGATGCCTCGTTCGCGGCACTTTCAGACGCCACCCGACGCGGCGTTCTGGAGCAGCTCGGGCGTGCGGACGCCTCGATCACCGCTCTCGCCGAGAAGTTCCATATGACCCTGACGGGCATGAAGAAACACGTCGGCGTATTGGAGCAGGCCGGCCTCGTCACCACTTTGAAGGTCGGTCGCGTGCGGACCTGCAAGCTGGGGACGGTCCGGCTAGACGACGAGACAGCGTGGCTCGAGAGCTACCGGCAGCGCTGGGACGCACGCTTCGACGAACTGGACAAGATAGTCGAACAACTGAAACGAAAGGAAAAGGTCGATGGACGTAAGCAGAGCGAGTGACCCCCCCACAAGCAACCGCACGACGGTGGAACAGAAGTCCGACCGTGAGGTAGTCGTCAAACGAAGCTTTAACGCTCCGGCGCGCATCGTGTTCGAGGCGTGGACCACACCTGAGCTTTTCAAGCAGTGGTGGTTGCCGAAGTCGATGGGCATGTCCCTGCTTTCCTGCGAGATGGACGTCCGTACGGGGGGCAAGTACGTCCTCGTATTTGACCAAGGAGCTGCAAAGCCGATGGAGTTCCACGGTAGGTACATCGAAGTCACACCCCACTCGCGGCTCGTCTGGACCAATGACGAAAGTGATAACGGCGCCGTCACCACCGTGACCTTCGAGGAAAAGGGTGACAGGACGCTGCTGGTCCTGCACGATCTCTATCCCTCAAAAGAAGCATTCGAAGCTGAGCACGGCATGGAGGATGCGATGGGCGAGACCTTCGAGCAGCTGGACGACCTTCTGGCTACCGATGAAAACCACGAAAGGAAACATCCCCAATGAGCAAAGTGACCCCGTTCCTGATGTTCAACGACAAGCTTGAGTCCGCTATCGAATTCTACACTTCGACTTTCCCAGACTCTAGGGTCACGAGCGTCTCCCGCGCTGGCAAAGATGGCCCAATCAACTCGGCCAAGTTCATTATCGGCGGCCAGTCGTTCATGGGCTACAATGGCGGTCCTTACTTCACATTCTCGGAGGGCGTCTCGCTGTTCGTCGAGTGCGAGGACCAGGCGGAAGTCGACGAGTACTGGAATAAGCTCGTCGAGGCCGGAGCCACCAAAATGCAATGCGGCTGGATCAAGGACCCGTTCGGTCTATCGTGGCAGATTATCCCGAAGCGATTCATCGAACTCGTCTCCGACAAGGACCCCGCGAAAGTGAAGGCCGTCATGGGCGCAATGATGAAAATGGTGAAGCTCGACGTGGCGGCGCTTGAGAGCGCGTACGACTCAGTGCGATGAGTCCACAGTTAGGCCATCCCCAGGCACCACATCCGATCCGAAATTGACATTGGTGTCGGCCAAGCTTGCGCTTGTCGCCGAACCGCAGGACCTTGCGGGCTCTTCTAGGCTTCCGAAATGGCACCTGAATCTCTCGCCATGCTCACGCTCGGCATCTTCGTCGTTGCGTTCCTCTACTCGTCAGTCGGCCATGCGGGGGCGTCTGGCTATATCGCCGTTATGTCGCTGCTCAGCGTGGCCCCGACTGCGATCAAGCCAACCGCGCTGACCCTCAATATCTTGGTCGCGTGCATCGGCGCGTTCCAGTTCTGGCGTGCAGGTCACTTTTCGTGGCGCCTGTTTTGGCCATTCGCGCTGTTGTCCGTGCCGCTCGCATTTCTCGGCGGCTACATCAACCTGCCCACCCACACCTTTAAAGTCTTGTTGGGCGCCATCCTTCTTTACTCCGCTGCGCGTTTTCTGCTGCGCCCTCCGCCCGAGCAAGACGCTACAGAGCCACGACGTCTTGTGGCTCTGTTGTCCGGTGGTGGCATCGGGCTTCTATCCGGATTGACGGGCACGGGCGGCGGTATTTTTCTTACCCCGCTATTGCTCTTCATGCACTGGGCCAAGACCAAACCCGCAGCAGCCGTGTCTGCCCTGTTCATATTGGTCAACTCCATTGCCGGGCTCCTGGGCTATTTCAGTAGCACCAAGCAGTTCCCTGCTTTCGCGCTCGTCTTGGTGGTCGCCGCGGGTATTGGGGGCACCCTCGGCTCCTACTTCGGCAGTCGGCGTTTTGACCCTGTAGTCATCAAGCGGTTCTTAGCGGTGGTGCTGCTTATCGCTGGCACCAAACTCATTTTTACGTAGTGCAAGGTGCGGCCCAACGAGTGGCCGCAGACCAACTTGGCCTGCGGGTGTAGCTCTCAAACTTGGCCTTCCGGATAGATGACGGTTCGGAAAGGCAATGACGTTGTCTACGAAGGTGACTTGAGTTCACCCAAAACAGCACACAGTGACCGATAGTTGGCTTCGGTCAAGCCGCTCGCACGGCGGGCGCCGAGTACCGACGGCTACCGAGGACGGAGTGACGCTCGCGGAGCTAAAAGGTTACCGCTGCGTGAGACCCATCTCGTCACTCCCGCGGGGTCCTGTCACGACGAGGAGATGAGGCGTCCGTACACAGAGGTCGATCGCGAGCAATTGTTTGCAGAGGTGTCTAGGGGTGTACTTAGCGGTAACACGCCTGAAACGCCTGTTCGGAGACCGCATCCCCGTTCTCGCCCGACAGCTCCTGCATGTCGCCACCGTTGCGGCTGCACTCCCAACCGAATGAGGCGTCCCCTCTTCGCGAACAAGACACGTACCGGGAATCTGCGGGCTGCGACACCACTTGGTCCGACGTTGTCACGCCCCTAATTCCACACGCCTGCGAGATATTGCAATCGAATTGCGAAGAGGAGCGAAGCGCGGGGTCGCAAGTGACTGGTCCGTCCAAACTGACGCCTTCATCACAAACTTGGCTCGCCGCCTCGCACAGGCCATTCGTGCTGCGGCTACCGTCGAGACTGAACTTGCTCGCTTCTCTGTGGCGCCCCTTCTCCAGCGTTGCGCGCCGTCACGTTGAAGTAGCGCTCGAGTAGATTGGGAGCGATGCGCTTCGGCCGCTCACGGCAGCTGCCAGTTCTCGACCTGCAGCTCACTGACCCTACGAAATTCCCGCTCATTCTCAGTGACCAGGGTCAATCCCAGGCTACGTGCTTGCGCCGCGATGAGCAGGTCGTTCGGGCCAATCAGAGTCCCGGAGTTCTGTAGGTCATTGAGGATGCGTGCGTAGTGTTCGTCTGCGGGCTGATCCAGAGGTAGCACGACGATGGACTCAAGCACTCGTTCAACGGCAACAGCGAGCCGCTCAGAGCCGCGCAATGCAACTCCGAATCGAAGCTCACACGCGACGACGACGCTAGTGCAAACTCGATCATCCCCGGTCCGGAAAAGACGCTGTGCGCTTATGCCGGTCGGCTCTTTCATGAGCCGGGAAATGACGTTAGTGTCCAGCAGGTGTGAAAACGACACCGCTATAACCCAGGCTGATCAAGAGTAGGCAGCCACGCGTCAACGTCAGGTAACTCGATATCGATTGGACCCAGCTCAGCAAGCACGCTCGTGAGTCGTTTGTGGACGGCCACCGGCTCCAGAATTAATCGCGCTCCTTCCCGCATTATGCGGACCCGGTCTCCGTCGAGTTCGAACTCCTTGGGGATGCGAACGGCCTGGCTGCGACCGTTCCTGAACAATGCGGCATAGCGGGTGGGAGGGGAAGAGTCCGACTGCATAGCTCAGCATATGCCGCGGCATATGCCGCGGTCAAGGATACGAGAACCAAACCAAGTAGGCCGCGAGTTTTGAGCGGCCGTAGAACCTCAACTACGGTCTCCCCATGTCCGTTCGGTCCTACGCCGTATCGATTTCGTTTGTCGCGGCACTGCTTCCCTGTTCCGCACTCGCGGCGGATCCGCCGGACAGCTCCGGACGGCCTCGTTTGCGAGTCAATCTTCCGGTCGAGTTGACCATCACGGGCGCTGGCGCGGCACTCTGGCTCACTAGCGAAGTCTTCAAGGGCAAGCTTGCTCCCACGACGTGCCATTGGTGTGACGCATCAGGTGGTGACCTGTATATTCAGAATAAGTTACGCTGGTCTAATACCGGATCCGCCGATGCTGTTAGTAATATTACTGCGTTTGTCCTCGCCCCCATTGCCGCACTTGGACTCGACGCCGCCGCTGTTCACGCGCAGGGCGGGAATTTTTGCGAATGGGGCGAAGATGCCACTGTCATCGCGGAGTCCGTCGTGGTCGGCGCCAACTTGAATCAAGTCGTAAAGTTTCTCGTCGGCCGCGAACGACCCTTCGTGCACGAT
>JBDKJZ010000240.1:0-8014 GCA_039796375.1 Pseudomonadota bacterium | reverse complement strand
CTCGGCGTAAAAGCAGCTCTTCCCATCCAGAGACGGAAGTTCTTCATCTCCGCACTCACACTTGGCTTCGCAAGTCGTTGCGATCAGATCGACGCAAGCCTGAGTCCAGGACGTCGTACAACAGGACGGCATGGTCTGGCAGATAGCCTGAGCGCACACATCACAGGTCTCAGACAGTGCGTCGCCCGTCTCACACGGATCATGCTCGCAAAGACCTGTTCCGTCGTCTTCTTCCCCTAGGAAGCAAGACGGAGGGCCTTCGCATATTGAGTCATACTTCTTCGAGCTGCTGTTGCAGGCTTGGTCCGCCCACTCAGCTTTGCTGCTGAGCATGTATGCACACTTGTCACTAGCATGGTTCGGTTCGGTGCTTGAGAACTTGGCGTAGATCCCAGTACGCGGCGTCTCGTTCCAGCTTCCGCTGGGATCGCCGCTCGGCCAGGTCCAAATCTTTGTCCCGGTCTCTTCGAGCCCGATCCACGTGTCGTTCCCAGAGTTCAGGTTGTAGACGAAGGTGTTCTCAGCGGCGTCCGCGATGGAGGCCAGGTTCCACCCGGTTCCTCGCGCGACACAGGCCGTCTTGGCATCGGTCTGTTTCTTGTTGTCACCTTCCTTGACGTAGCACCGCCCGTTGTGAGTCGACTGGCCGTCGCAGCAGGAACAAGTTAACCCACAAGTGTCGGTGACTTTTTGCACGCAACTGGCGCTCCAGGCGCCCGTTGCCGAGTTGCAGCACGAAGGGTCAGCGTCACAAATCTTCTTGACGCATGGACTGCACGTAGCTTTGAGCGCCGTTCCAACTTTACAGAAGTCGTGCTCGCAGGCATCCCCAGTCGTGTCCTCCACGCAGCACTGAGGGTTGGCCGCACAGACGTCAGTGACGCAGTCATCGCAGCTGGGCTCGAGCGGCAAGCCCACTTCGCATTTGCCGTGAGAACAGCCACCGCTCGCCGGATTCGTGCACTGGGTGTTGAACTGACAATCCGCCCCAGAGCTACAGGGCTCAATCAGGCCCTTCTTCACCAGCCCCGCGGGGAAGCCAGCAATCGAGCCTTTTTTCCAGTCAAATGTGGAGGTCCCAGTGATGGTTTCCAGGTCCGGAACGGCCGCATCAGGAACATCACCAAACAGCTCGCATTTCGGATCGCAGGGGTTCGTGACGCAGACCCCTGTGTGCGTCACTGCTAGCAACCGCTTGTCCGTCCCTGAAGCCTTAAGCTTGTGGGCCACGACGTCTCCGTCGAGGCACGCCCCCCAACCATGCTCCCCACAGACCTGGGTCCCAACGAAGCACGACACTACATCGCCGTGCAGAGCGAGCGTGATGTGGCATTCCTTTTCCTGCCCCTCCTCACACCGCTCGTAGGGCTCGCTCGCTCCGTTCCCGTCTTCTTCGGATCCATCGGGCAGCGCGTGTTCACCCGCTGAGCATGCGCAGACAACGAAGCTCAGCGCCCCGGCAACGACCCAGCTAACTCTTCCAAAGAACTTGTCTAGCATTGGGTCTCTGATGTCCTAGTGGGCGGATTTTCTGCCGGCGGGTGAGCCATAGCCTACCACGTTAGGGTTGACTGGGAGGTTCATGGGTTATTTTTAGCGAGTAGGGAAATGTTGACCAGTGTGCACCCACTGCGGCTTCCAGCCGTACGGCATACCGCCCGGCGGAAATTCTCCGCATAAGGACGCGTGAACAGAAACCGCTTCCCCCATCGTCGTCGAACGCGAGCTCGTCGCCTTCGTGGTCAAACACACGGAGTACGCTATCCAAAAGGTTCAGATCACAAGCGCCGTCACCCACGCCCTCAACGCTGATTTGCAGGTCCACCACGTCGGTAGCCAAATCCAAGTAGATGTAGTCCACGTCCCCCGCTGGCGAGATCTCTCCCCAAAACGGCTTCATTAGGTTCGCCAGCGTCGAAGACTCAGCCACGGCGTCGTTGGGCTCGACCTCTGACAACTCCACGCCGCAGGACACTGAGCACCCATCGCCGGGCTTCTGGTTGCCATCGTCGCAGCCTTCGCCCTGGTCTCGGGCGCCGTCGCCGCAGGCGATCTCCCGAAAACTCGCGCTCAGCTCATAGGGCCCGACCGCAGAAACGTCCCGCCCCTCAATGACGACAAAGACGGGGTCGTTCGCGGTGACCGGCACGACCAGCTGCCTGTTAGGACTCACACACTCGGCTGGGGCGCCGATGGAACCCAGGGCGCACTCTCTCAGCACGGACAGCGTCAACAAGCGGTCGGTCTCGAGCGAAGCCTGGAGCACACCGTCCCGCGGTGGGACAAACTCATACACGACCTCGGGCCCGCTCGTACCGCTGGCGCAGCCGCTCATGACCTCATCGGCGTGGGCGAGGTTGTTGCCAGGCCACACTGAGCCTTCAGCGATCAGTGGAACGGGAGCCGCGCACCCGCTAGCACATTGCGCTTCGCAGTCGGAATCTGAGCAGTCGGCTAGACCATCACCGTCATTGTCGCGACCGTCTTCGCAGCGCTCTGTCCCTAGGCACCCGCTGCTATCGAACAGACACTCGGTGGTGCACTTCAGCTGGCCTGAGAAGAAACCGAGTCCGAAACAGCTGTCCCCAGCAAGGTTTTTCCCGTCGCATTCCTCCACCTCGCCAGCGACCACCCCGTCACCACAAACCGCCCCTGCGTCAGCCCCCGGCCCAGCGTCGCTGCCGTTCACAGCAGCATCTCTGGAACCCGCCTCTCCAGCGTCCCGATCTTGCTGGGGCGCGGGAGGGCGAGGCCTGGGTGGGCGAGGGACAAAACGGCCGCCATCAGCGGCGTCCTCCGGCTCAGACGGGCCCGACCTATCCCGCCCTGAACAGCCCAGAGGCAGAAGCAAAATCAGGCCCACTAGGTATGCGCGCATGGATTCGCTCAGGGTAGCAGCAGCGTCCGTCTGGCGCCAAAACCCTGCCGCTAGGTGTTGCCTCAGGGGAGTTCACTAGTCACTCACAGCTGAAGAAACAGCGCCCACCGGGTGCGCGGCAGCCTAATGGGCAGGAAAATTCCGCTAACCTTGCGTATTCGGGGCAGGCGCAACAGTTCTCCTAGACCGCGGAATAAACCTGACTGAGAACCTCCGAGTGCTCCGACGAACTGGCCTGAGCCGCTGGCTTTGAGAGACCTCATGACCCAACGTAGTGATTTCCGGATGGCCCCACTTCGTTTCAGGGTAGGAGGCCTTGGGTTGATCGCGCTCGGCGTGTTGGCTTGCGAGGGGACGCCCCAAGCGGACTCCCCTGCGCCCAAGACCGAACCTCAGGCGGCGGGCGGCTCGGCTCCCGAGGAGATGGCGAGCGCCGCACCCAGCGCAGGCCCCTTGCCGACAGCGGCTGAGCTGCCGAGCGAAAACATCGTTAGGCGTCTCACGAACGAGCAGTACGGGTTTGTTGCCGCCGACGTGCTCGGCGTCGAGCTGACCTCACAACAGCTCAACCTGCTGCCAGCGGACTACGCACTGCAAGGCTTCAGCAACATCGGAAGCTCACAGGTCGCGCTGCCAGAACACGCTAGTGGGTACGCGTTGCTTGCGGAGCAGCTGGCGTCCCAGGTCGACCTACAGCGCTACTTCGCGGCTCACTCACCGAGCTTCGTTCCGTGCCAGACGCCCGAGGCTCAGTGCCTCAGTGACCACGCGGCGGCCCTCTTACCTAGCCTGTTTCGGCGCCCACCCGACGCCGAGGAACTCGCCGACTACACGGCGCTGATGCAGCGGGTACTCGACGCCGGAGGCACCCTGGACCGCGCCGTCCGCGCTGCGCTTGAGCTCGCGCTGCAGGCGCCCCCGTTTCTCTATTTGATCGAAAACGAGAACGGTGACGGCCTATCCAAGCTGAAATCGTTGGACGACTACGAACTAGCCTCTCGCTTATCGTTTGCGCTGTGGGGCTCGGCTCCCGACGGTCCGCTGTTGGCAGCCGCTCAGACCGGGGTGCTGCGCGCAGAGGTCGGAGCCCAGGCGGCTCGTCTGCTCGCCGATCCTCGGCGCGCGGAACGAGTGACACGTCGTTTTCTTCTCGATTGGTTGGGCATCGACAAGATCGCCGACCAGCCAGAGCGCACCGAGAGGATCGAAGGGGCAGTTCAACTGTTTCAGCAACACCTCTGGAAGGACGCCCAACCGCTGATGGGTATTTACCAAAAACAGCAGCTGGTACTCACCCCGGCGATGGCCGCCAACCACGGATTCACACCCCTCGGCGAAGGACTGGCAAGCTACTCAACAGCGGGCTTCGGCGGTAGGCTCGGCCTCTTGGCACAGCCTGGAGTCATCGCCTCCATGGACCAGTCGGACGCGGGTGCCATCGTCAATCGCGGGCTGTTTATCCTGCAGCGGATCTTCTGCGCAGACGTCGACGTCAATCCACCGGAAGCCCTGCGCGGCGCCATCGAGTCGTTCGCAGAGAGCTTTCCTGAGGACGCGTCCGATCGGGCAATAGCGAGCGAGAGACTAACGAAGCCCGAGTGCCAAGGCTGCCACTCGATGTTCGACCCGCTCGCGTTCGCTTTTGAGCAGTTTGATGCTCGCGGCAACTTCCGCACAGCGGACGAACACGGCAACGCCCTCACCACTAACGGCTGGGTCCCCGTCTTGGCTGCGGGTGAAATGCTGCCCTTCAATACCCTTGAGGAATTCACTCAGCACCTGGTGAATTCCGAGGTCGCTCAGCAGTGCATCACGCGCAAGATGATCGAGTATTTCATCGGCAAGCGGCTACACTCGGCGCACAAGCCAGTGGTAGCAGCGGTTCACCAGCATTTCGTGGCGGCGGGCGAGACCTATCCCGCGTTGGTGCAGGCGATTGCAGCTAGCGACGTGTTCACCAAACTGGTCCCGAGCTCAGGAGGGCAACCATGAACAGAAGCTCCCGACCGTCAAGTCCCCAGCGCAGCACGCGCGTCACGCCGGCCCGTATTTCGCGCAGGCAGCTGCTCCGAGGGGTAGGTTCCGTTGCCGTCGCGTTGCCTTGGCTCGATGAGATGGAGGTCGGAGCGCAAACACCGGACGCCTCCATCACTCGTTGTGTCACCGTATTCTTTGGACTGGGCATCAAGAAGCCGTTTCAGGACGAACGCTTCACCGGTCCGCTGGAGCCCTTACAGGCATTTCAAGACCGGATGGCGCTCTTCACGAACGCACAAATGCCGCAAGCCGGCGGTGGGGGCGCTCACTGCGAATCGGCGCCCGTGGTGTTCGTCGGCGAGCGCAAGGTCGACAATGAGCGAGCCGGGGGGCCATCGCTGGACCAGCTGATGAAGTCAGCGCTGCATCCTGACGGGGTGCCCACAGCCGTCGATACGCTGACCTCAGGGATTTGGTTCCGCAACGGCGCCTGTGTCTCGCAGCGCCACCGCGTGTGGAACAACCTAGGCGCGGCGCGGCCTCCCATGCGGGCTCCGTCGCAGGTCTTCGAGGCGCTGTTCGGCGGAGCGAGCGCCGCACCTGACCCTACGATGAGCGAGGCTCAGAAGCTCGAACGAGGCGTCAAACAAAGCATCCTGGACGGCACCCTCGACCAGTACAAGAAGTGGTCCAATCGTGACAGCGTGCTCGGCGCCAAGTCGCGCGAGAAGCTGGACGCCCATCTGCAAAGCCTACGTCAAATCGAGCGGCGTCTGTCGGCTTCGGACAACGTCCTAAATGCGGCCTGCATCCCCGCCAAGCCAGTCGATCCCCCAGTGATAGACTACGACCGGTTCACGTACGAAATAGCTGAAGCCGCGCCGGAAATGCGCGTCGAAGACTTCGTGGCTATTTGGAGCCTACACACCGAGCTGTGGGCGGCGGCATTGCGCTGCGACGTCGCTCGCTTCGGCAACATCATGCACCTCGGAGCCGGAGACCACGTCAAGCTGATCGGCACACACGCGGGCCTCGGCCAGACGCTCGATTTTCAGACCCGCATCGATCAAGGCACCCCGCACTTCTCATGGTTCCACAAGGGTGACGACGAGGCGCAGGCCTTGGCCCGCCTGCATCAGCACTTCGCCATAACGCACCTAGCTGAGTTCTTCCGCCTACTTCAGGATCCGCTGTTTCTTGAAGCCAACGGCAAGCCAGTACTCGACAACAGCCTCTTGCTGCTCGGCACGGAGTACGGCTTCAACCACCAAGTGAGCGACGTGTTCCATGCCATCCTGGGTGGTAACGGCCACTTCAACCCCGGCTTCTACGATCAGCGAATGAACGTCATCGATGTGTACAACGCCGTGCTCACTGGCTACGGGATCAAACACCGTATCGGAACGGCCACCGCCGTCGTAGAGGATGTCCTCGGTGAAATACCGGGGCTACTGGTATGAAGCTCGGCGCTTGGAAACTCACCCACAGCGCCTTGGCGGTAGTGCCGTTTTTTCTCGCTTGCTCTGCTCAGTCGACTCCGTCGGAGGGTGCACCGCCGCCGGGTCCCAGCTCGACCGGCACAACGCCCGCTCCCGAGGCCTCGGACACCGGCTCCGAGCCTGAGGTTGCGGCTCCGATGGCTAGTGAAGGCGGGGGCGGGGCTCCTCCGGTTTCGCCGGCTCCGGCGCCCACCACAGAGGGCCCTCCGGCAAACGAGCCCGCAGCGGGGGGAGCGGGGGGACAATCCGTTCTGCCGCTCACCGACGATGACGCTGACGGGGTCGAAACCCCTGACGACTGCAACGACCAAGACCCCCTGGCCCAACCAGGTGCGCTGGAGCGCTGCAACATGGCTGACGACGACTGCGATGGCGAGACAGACGAAGACTGTTTCATGCTACCCGAAGTGGATCGCGGCCAGTACGGCGGTCACGAGTACGCAGCGTATCGTGGAACCAAGCTCGCCCACGCCGAAGCGGAACGCGGCTGTCGCCTACTGGGCATGGAGCTCGCTCGCATCGACGACGCGCAGGAGAATACCTGGCTAGCGGACTTCGCGTTCAACCAGGGCACCAGAAGCGACGACTGCGAGACGCCATGCACCTGGCACTGTGAAGGCGCCGTTCTCTGTGACCAGGCTCAGATTTGGATCGGGGGCAACGACAAGGCCGAAGAGGGCACCTGGACCTGGCGCATCGGTGGAGATAACTTCTTCACCGGTTTGGGCAAGGCCGGCATCACCACGGCGGGCATGTTTACTAGCTGGGGACAGGCCGGCGGCGGCCCTGACGAACTTCAACCGAACAACGAGGCCAACAACGAGACTCTCGACACCTGGGAGGACTGCTTGGTGCTGCGGACCAACGGTAAATGGTTCGATCTCGGCTGTCAAAACCGGCGCGCTTGGTTCGCCTGCGAACAGCGCTAACGAGCGCGAACACAGGCCCTCGCTGCTGCGGCGAACACTGATCCGCAAAAAAGAGAAGCGGACCCCACTCGCGTGAGATCCGCTCTTGTTGCGCGCCTGTGCACGCAGCGGGCCTGAGCGTCGCTCAGAAGCCGTCGGGGCGAACTTGTGGAGGTAGGATCCCCTTCGAGCGAGCGCGGTCACAGCCGCGTTCGACGCCTGTCATCCCCTCCTCAGTCCTGACCACCTTGAACTCCACTCGGCGATTCTTCTCCCAAGCGACCTCATTGCTGGCTTCCTCAACTGGGCAGTACTCACCGTAGCCGCGCGAGACGAGGCGCTTCCCGGAGATACCGTCGTCAATCAGAGCCGTAACGACCGACGCTGCGCGAGCCTCTGTTAGGCGCTGGTTGTGGTCGTCAGTCGAGCGCTCGTCTGCGTGCCCGGCGATCTCGACCACGAGGAACTCAGGGTGGTTGTGTAGCACCGCCAACACGGCCTTGATGATGGGGAACGATTGGGGCAGAATTTCCGCGCTGTTTGTCGCGAACTGGATCTTGTCCAGGATGACGATGTCGCTGCCGTCGAGGATCACGCGCCCCTTGTCGGGGCAGCCGTCTTCATCCTCGAAGCCATTGTAGACCTCGGGGTCGTTCGGACACTTGTCCTTGACGTCTAGAATGCGGTCCTTGTCGTTGTCCGGATCGGGGCAACCGTCTTCGTCTTCGAAGCCATCTTTATCCTCAGGATCG